>JALZVB010000278.1 GCA_023300835.1 Saprospiraceae bacterium
GCCATCTATTCTCCTTACATTATTACATGGAATTTCTATAACGACCTCTAATCTTGTACCGTTATCTATATCATTCCATTCGCCGCTATTTTTTCTTATTTCAACATAATCTTGATTGTTCTGATTGTTAGGTTGTTGTGAGAACCATTTGCTGTAGCTGATGGCTTCCCCATTAGGCCATACAAAGTCTCCTTCTTTTTTCACATCATTGAGGCCTATAAGCGCTGTAGCTGACATGATATTTTTGGAGATAAATTTATTTTCTTCTTCATTATTTATAATCACAAGATGTCCACCGTTCTGTTTGGCTTTAAGGTCTGCTTCTTCATATGTTAAGTTAGAAGTAGAGCAATAGTATTGACTACCATTGAGCATACCTACGTATACAAACCCGGATATTAATTGTCCTTGAGCACAGCTGTTACACGTTCCTCCATATTCAGGCACTGGCCAGTCTACAATAGTACTTCCTCCCGGTCCACAGTTTACGATTATATCATCTGGACAATCATCATGAGTACCGTCTTCTAGCACAGATATACGGAACGAACACTTGTCTGTATTACCACAAGCATCACTCGCTGTGTAGAATACTGTTGTAATTCCTACAGGATATAAATTTCCTGGGTTATGGCTTGAGACTAAAGTAATTACATTTCTATTATCACTGGCTACGCCTACGGGCTCTTGCCAGTGAACAGGTGTGAAGTTGTTTTGGACATTAATATCCTGTGGACAATTATGTAGAACAACTGCTGATGAGTCTTTGAGCTCTATTGTCTGTACACAGTTGAATTCCTTTCCTGGCATAAGTGAAAAAGTACCTGTCCAATTTCTAGTAACAACGATCTTTCCATTACAACCCGTCTCATCAACCCAATCCTCATAATCATTTTCTAGTGTTCCACAATTCATATTACCTTGGAAGCTCGTAGGATATCCATGCAAATCAGGATGTGTATTACCATCTAGTGGAATACATGCATTGTCAGGGCAATCCATATGACAGTCCGCGCACATGATATTTATATAGAACGTACGTTCAGTATAGTTGCCGCAATAATCAAAAACAGTGTAAGTAAGTTTCGTAAGTCCAGCCGGAACATAATCGCCTCTCCCTATGGTTACAGGTATGCCGTTTCTTTCAGCGGCAAGTACTAGTTTACTTACAAGGTGATTGTCAGATATCTGTGGCGTTAGCCAATCAACGAATGATCTACAATCTTGCGTAAGTGGATTTGTATTATCTGTATATATTAATTGATCATCAGGAAAAGACTCAAATATTGGCGCCTCTTCATCTACGATTTTTATGGTTTGATGACAAGTATCTATGAGGTGAGAGAAGTCAGGATCTGTCGCAGTCCATATTCTAGTATATACCTTGTGACAGGCATTTATGATAAATACATTGTCTGTATACGTTACTATAGGTTCGCCACAATCTCGTCCTCCTTTGATAATAGACGGATAGCCCGTTCTATCTGGGTGGATACTCTCATTAGGCTTGAGCCATACAAATCCTGGACATTGAATATTAGGTGGGTAGGTACAACCATCAGGCGTATTAGGTGTAACGTCTGCACCTGTGCATATTATGTTTATTGTAAATGAATGTGTCGTTTCGTATCCACATAAATCAATAGCACTAATAAATATTGTTGTAATACCTTCTTCAAAATCATCGCCAGAAAGAACATCTCTCACTACGCCATTTTTCTCTGCGGTTTGGGTTATTGATATAACTTGTGTATTGTCAAATATACCCGTATGAGGCCATGTCACTTCAGTAGAGCAAGTGGTAGAATTATCTTTAGGCACTCTAATGGTTATATTAGAAGGCCTGGTGGAAATTGTTGGCGCTTCTAAGTCTTGTATTGTTATCTGCTGTATACATACTGACTCCAACGAAGGGTTGGATTCATCTGTCGCTGTCCAGGATCTGCTTATGATAAAATCACAATCACTGTTAAAGGTAGACTGATTGACTTGATCTAAGTATGTTATTACTGGTGTACCACAATTATTTCCGCCTGGAAATACTGACGGCTCCCCAGTTCGTAATGGTAACCTGTCTTCAATAGGTATAATTGTTAAGTCTCTGGGACACATCAAAAGCGGACTCATGCCACACTCTGATTGAGAGTAAGCAGGTTTGATCGCGAGATAACTCACAAAAACAAACAGAAATATATATTTTAGCATATTAAGGCTGCGGGACATTTATATAAAATTTAGTGTTTCTCGATTATTTTGACGCTACTGGTCATGAGTGGATACTGCATACATCAAACCAGACTCTGTTTTATGTCTTCAAATGTCAATAGGTTTACATCTTTATTTGCAACAGCACAATTTTAACACATATAGATATTTGTCATTCTAAGAAAATTAAGTCAAATTTTCTTAGAATAGATGTTTTTTGACTACGCTGATATGATATAAATTGAGAGGTCTATAGTAGGCACTGCAGGGCTAATACAGCAGTTTTAAGTGGCCTGACAATGGTTGTCAAGAACTAAAAAGTAGATTATCAATAAGATGCCGCCTCTCAGCTAAGTATATTACTTAGGTCTGCGACATTTTAATAAAAAAAAAAGTATTCCTGATTACTTACCTAACCACTACAATCCGCTCAGCGTTTACGATTCTTCCGCGATGTAGAAGTTGTACAACATAGAAACCTGGTACTTGTGGTGCATCTAGTTCAAAATTGTCTTCTTCTATAGATTGTGATCCTATAATTTCCCCAGTAAGAGAGATCAATCTTATTTCGCTGGCATTTATATGGCTAGAGCCCAATTGAACATGCATTTTATCTTGAGGATGGAGAAGACTTGGGTAGAGTGCAAGGTCGCTATTTACACTGATATCATTGATGTCTAGCAATTGGCATTGTGCATCTATCTCAGGGCAATATAGTCTCGCTAGACTACAGTCTAAAACAAATGGATTTACTTTTCCATCTTGATAATCAGCTATTCTGTATGTTCTTATCCATTCCATTGAGTCCACAGGATCGGCGTAATGCCAATTACATAAGGTCTCCACCATGTTTTCAAAATAATCCGGATCTTCTGCATCCGTTTCTAATCTATATATGGTTCTTACATAGAATGATGCGCGGGCCAGATTTCCCTTGGCATCCTCACGTGGTTCCCAGGTACCATTACTATTTTCTGAATATAAATCAATGTTACTAGACGGAATGTTGGATAATGTTCTGTCTGAATAATACCAGGTATCTGTTTGGTTGTCTACAATTTCTCCATATGGGTCACTGCCTCTATCGGTATTGGCATCTACGCGAGACGGATACAAGTGGTGCATATCGTTTACTGCTGTGCCCTGTCCTGTACCTCTGCCTTTAGGGTAACTGTGTTCTAAATTTATAAATAACCCAGATCCGTCACCGAATAACCACTGTGATGGGTCCTCGTCTTCTGGTAGGAAGATAGAATGTCCACTGTATATGCAGCTGACAACATCGTTCTCCAGATATACCTTACTATATAAGACATCTTTGACATCACTGCTGTTGAGCACATTGTTAGGTCGATATGTCTCAGTGAGCTTTGTCCTTAGTGACTCTCCTTCCAGATCAGAAAAAACAGGAATGATATCGTACTGCGCATTTCCAGAAACTGAAAAAAGGAATAAAAACAAGACAGAAACTGGTATGTTGTTTAATGACATAATCCGATAGATGTATATAAAAGAAGCAAAAGTAAAGGAATAATAGAGCGATAGTAATTAAAAAATCGTTTAACTACCAAAAATAGTAGTCTATAGTATTCTATCCTTTTTAGCAAGCTTTTTCTTTGGGATTGGAAATAATAAATAAAAGTTAAGTGTTACCTTAATAAAGAGAGCCGTCTAACGTCTTTACGGTATATTATTTAATTTTACAATATGATAGAGTCCCTTAGTCATAATCCATTACTTATTCTGTTTATAGTAGCTTCACTAGGTTACCTGTTTGGGACGATTAATATAAAGGGATATACGCTAGGTGTTGCTGCCGTTCTTTTTATGGGATTGGCATTTGGAGCAGCTAATACAAGCTTCCATATTCCTGAGATTGTTATCAATTTGGGGCTGATTCTATTTGTATACTCTATTGGACTCAGTTCAGGGCCCGCATTCTTTAAGTCATATAAAAAGAATGGGTTTAGGGATTTTCTCTTTCTTATTTCAATGTTGTTGTTGTCAGGCCTTATTGCCGGCGGTTTGTTTATGATGCTAGATCTTAGTGCAGCGGCCATTACAGGGGCATATGCAGGAAGTACAACCAATACGCCTGCATTAGCTGGAGTTATAGATTATATCAACAATACCAATGCAGCCAATAGCGAACAGCTTCTTAACGATGCCGTAATTGGGTATTCTTTCTCTTATCCTATGGGAGTATTAGGCGCCATATTCGCCATAATTATCATGGAAAAATTCCTGGGAATTGACTACGAAAAAGAAAATGAGGAGCTCAAGCAACACTACCCACTAGAAAAAAACCTCAGCAGTACCCTTTTGAGAATAACTCATCCTGACGTTATAGGCAAAGAGTTAAGAGAGTTACAGAAAAAGTATGGCTGGGAAGTTGTCTATGGCAGAATCTTCAGAGGGGAGAAATGTACCTTGTCCAACTGGGATACAGTATTAGCCAAAGATGATCTGATATTAATTGTAGGTACAAAAGAAAATCTGGCAGCTGCAACGGCTCAACTAGGTGAGAAATCTACTTCAAGTTTATATTTCGATAGAACTAAGTTCGATGTAAGAAGAATATTTGTTTCTAAACAAAAATTTGTCGGTCAGACAATTGCTTCACTTAATCTGAGTAAGAATTACAATGCTATAATAACAAGAATACGTCGTGGAGATGTGGATATGTTAGCGCAAGACGAAACCGTTTTGGAGCTAGGTGACAGAATTAGGTTTGTTGCAAAAAGAGAAGAACTGATGGCATTGTCAGAATATTTTGGTGATTCATATACCAATTCTAATAAGGTTAACCTCTTTTCATACGGGCTAGGCATAGGACTGGGCTTGATATTGGGTTCTATAGAATTACAATTGGGACCAGATATTTCGTTTAAACTGGGATACGCAGGTGGTCCCTTGATCGTAGGGCTATTTCTGGGAACATTGAGGAGAACAGGGCCTATCGTATGGACATTACCCTACGGTGCCACCGTGACATTACAACAGATAGGACTCATTTTATTATTAGCAGGAATAGGGGTTAACTCTGGTGGATCCCTTGTAGAAAGCTTCAATGCTACAGGTGGAATGGTCTTCCTAGCGAGTATAGCGATCTCAATGGTGACAGCATTGGCGATCTTATTTGTTGGGTACAAAGTAGTAAAAATGCCATTCAGCCTATTACTAGGAATTGTATCTAATCAGCCCGCAATTCTAGATTTTGCCGTATCGAGAACCAAAAACAGTATACCGCAATTCGGTTATACGATGATGTTTCCTATAGCATCTGTAATGAAGATTGTGATTGCCCAGATCTTGTTTGTCTTATTGGTATAAACACATATTACTTCGATTTAAGAAACCATTAACACGTAACTTCTTGACAATTGTCAGGTTATGCCACATCTTAGGTTCTTTGTGAGAATTACTGTTTTGACCATGAACTTATTATCTTTGCAATTCTTGACAAAACAGTGTTACAACACAAAATCTATAAAATATTAAGCACCTGATAACCAGCACTTTATATCAGGTTACATCCGTTTTATAAATGTTTTGTTGATTTACAAAAATTAAATACAACCTAATCGCCATGAGATTAATATGCTTATTGTTCTGTTTTGTATGTTCGCAGAGTTTATTTTCTCAAGACAAAGACCCAGTTTTGTTTACTGTAGGAAACGATGAAGTCAACGTGTCAGAGTTCAAATACATCTACGAGAAGAACAATTCTGATAAAGCTGATTACTCTAAGAAAAGTATCGAAGAGTACCTAGATCTGTACAAAAACTTCAAATTGAAAGTACACAGAGCTAAGGCAAATGGACTCGATACAGTGCCTGCATTACAGAAAGAACTGGCTGGTTACCGTAAGCAACTAGCTAAGTCTTACCTAAAGGATAAAGAAATAGCAGATAGACTTATAAGTGAGGTGACGGAACGTATGAAAGAAGACATCCAAGTCAGCCACATATTTGTTGCAGCATCGCCTACAGCAACAACATCAGAAGTCACAATGGCTGAAGAAAAAATCCAAAGTATCTACGACAAAGTGAGTTCTTATAAAGATCCTATAGGGATGTTCAAGAAAATCGCAATGACCTCATCAGAAGATAAGATATCTGCTCAGAAAAGTGGTTCATTAGGATACTATACTGCACCATTGCCAGATGGTTTCTATGAGTTTGAGAATGCGATGTACAATACAGCGGTAAACAACTTCTCTGAGCCTGTTAGATCCAAAATGGGTTTTCATATCCTATACATATCAGATAAGAGAGAAGCAAGGGGCGAGATGGAAATATCTCATGTCCTCATAAGAAAAAACGAAGTATCTAAACTCAATAACCACCGTAAGGTATTGGTAGATTCTATCTACAGCATGTTACAAGCAGGTAAAAACTTTGAAACATTAGCTAAGCAGTATTCTGAGGATAAAAAAACCAAAGATAGAGGCGGATATCTAGGATATTTTGCGATTAATCAATACGAAAAGAGTTTTGAAGATGCGGCATTTGCGTTAAGCAACAATGGAGACTACTCGCAACCTATATCTACTAAGAT
The DNA here is from genome assembly GCA_023300835.1 of Saprospiraceae bacterium. GTDB lineage: Bacteria > Bacteroidota > Bacteroidia > Chitinophagales > Saprospiraceae > RFSX01. Next base: position 6,766 of record JALZVB010000278.1, read on the forward strand.
TGGTTTTCACATTATCAAGAGAATATCACTGAGAGATAACTCTAATCCAGAAATTCTTAAGAAGAGAATAGAAGCTAGGATAAACAACAACGACAGATTCAAGATAGCAGAAGAAAAGTTACTCGCAGATGTAAAAAAAGAAGCTGGTTTTTCTGAAAACAGAGGCGTACTTGGACAGTTTATAGGAAAGCTAGATGATAAATTCTATAGTTACAAATGGACGATGCCTAAGATGGACACCGACCCAGTGCTTATGAATATAGGGGGACGTAATATTACGATCAAAGACTTTGGAAAATACATTAAGAAAAACGTAAGAGATAGATTGAAATTTGCCAAGGAAACGCCTCTAGAAATAGCTGCAACACAATTGTATACACAGTATGTCAATGAAGAAGTTATGGCTTATGAAGAAGCTAACTTAGAAAAAAAATATCCTGATTTCAAAGCACTTATGAGAGAATATAATGAAGGTATTCTTCTGTTTGAAATTACTAAAGAAGAAGTATGGGATAAAGCATCTCAGGACACAGTAGGTCTGCAGAACTTCTATTCTAACAAAGAAGGAAATTACAGTTGGCCAAAGCGAGCTAAGGCTGTAAGAATTACAATGGAAAGTAATGACGCCGCTAAAATTCAAGAAGCTTATGCATACCAGAAAAAGAAAGGAACCAAGAAGTTCTTAAAGAAATATAAGAACAACAAACAAGTAACAATGACTTCTGAGTCATTATTACTTATAACGGATAGTGCAGAACTCAAAGGAATGGAGTTGAAGAAAGGAGCTGTATCGCCACTTGCTACAACACCTACAGCTACGTTTTTAGCTTTTGAAGAAATAGTGCCACCATCTAACAAAACCTTACAAGAGGCCAAAGGTTATGTGATAGCCGATTATCAAGATTTTCTAGAGAAAGAATGGATAGCTAAACTCAAGAAAGACTACCCTATCGTTGTTAAGGATAAAGCCTTATCTGCCCTTATTAAATAGTGAATATCAGGCAGTTATATATCGTCTGTATAATAATACAGCTGGCATTGATAGGATGTCAGAATACGACAAAGGATATACGAGAAGGTATAAAACTGGCTTCTGCATATGACAAAACGTTATATCTAGAAGATATTCAACATAAACTGAGTAGCAGAACAACTAGTGATTCCATAGCCCTACAAGCCAAGTATGTAGACGAGTGGATTATGGATCAAGTTATATACAACCAAGCTCAAGAATCACTGGGTGATGATCCCGAAATATTGGGTCTGGTAGAAAAATATGAAGCTTCTCTATACAATCACAAATTGAAAGAGTTGCACTTAAAAGAGAACCTGGATACAACAATTACTCAGGCTCAATTAGATACTTTCTACGTACAACATAAGGATGAGTTTAACCTGCAAGAAAGTATTGTCAGGTTTCTATATATCAAAGTTCCTAAAGCAAGTTACAACGATACAATAGAGACATTATGGAAAACTGAAGATCTACCTGGATTACGTTCTTATGTTTCTCAGCAAGGAGGAATACAACAACTAGACATAAATGCATGGCATTATTACAGTGAACTGAAAGCGATATGTCCAGAAAAGCTGTCAGCCAAAATAAATTTAAAAAAGACGGAGTCTTACTCATTAAAGAATGAGAAAAATTATTTTTTTATAAAGGTTCTAGAACATAAAAGTAAGAAAGAAAAAGCACCACTTTCTTTTGTAAAAGAACCCATTGTAAGAAGAGTCTTATTTGAGCGATCAAATACATTGCTAAAGGAATGGAAACAGCATCTATTCAAAGAAAACATTAAAAGTAAAAGCATTTACATCAGACATTGAATAAAGTGTGCCTTACTATCGTTAAGATCAATACTATGAAAAATACTATTCTCACTCTATTTACCCTAATATCATTTCAGACATTACAATTGACTGCACAAGATCGTATGATCATAGATAAGGTCATTGCTCGTGTCGGTACGGAATCTATACTACTATCTGATGTAGAAGAGCAGCACAGTTACGCTATCACGCAAGGAGGAGAAGATACCCCAGAGCTAAAGTGTCAGATACTGGAATCACTTATGGGCCAGAAAATCATAGTTCATCAAGCTAAACTAGATAGTGTTATCATCTCAGATGAAGAAATTGAATCCAGCTTAGATTTCAGAATAGAACAGGTGTTGAGACAGATGAACGGAGACGAGAAATTTTTTGAAGAATATTATCAGATGACTGTTACGGAGATGAGAGAAAACCTTAGAGATGACCTGGAACATCAGATGCTTGCAGAGAGAATGCAGTCTAGCGTTCTTAACGAAGTAAACATAACACCGTCGGAAGTCAAGACTTTTTTCAAATCTATTCCTACAGACAGTCTTCCTTACCTGAATGCTGAGGTGGAAGTAGCTGAAATTGTAGTGAAACCGCAAATCAATGAAGAAGAAAGACTCTTGTCTCTAAAAAAGATACTCGACATAAGAAAGCGTATCATAGAAGGTGGGGAAGACTTTGCAGAATTGTCTAAAAAATACTCAGATGATCCCGGTTCTGGATCTCGTGGAGGTGACTTAGGATTTGCAGAGAGAGGAACTTATGTACAAGAGTTTGAAGCAGCTGCTTATGTTCTCGAAAAAGGAGAAATTTCTGAGCCCGTAGAAACACAGTTTGGATTTCATCTCTTAGAACTAATAGAAAGACGAGGTAACAAGATACACCTTAGACATATACTTATAAAGCCAGAAATAACATCTGCGGACAACGAGCTCGCTAAAGTGCATCTTGATAGTGTAAAAGCTATGATTGTTAACGGTGAAATGACTTTTACAGAAGCTGCCAAGAAACATTCTGAAGAAGAAGTACCCAGTTATCACCAGAATGGGATGTTACAGAACTCTAGAACAGGTAAATATGCATTCGAAACAGCAGAATTACCATCAGAAATTTATTTTGCTATCGAAGAAATGAATGTAAATGATATATCAGAAACATTAGAATATCCACTACCTACAGGTGAAGTATATTTCAGAATCGTTCAGGTTGTTTCTATGACCAAACCTCACAGGGCTTCACTAGAACAGGATTACTCTAAAATTCTGAACTTTGCTAAGGAAAGTAAGAAAAACGAATATTTTACCGCTTGGCTAGAAGAAAAAGTAGGCAGCACTTATATTAAGATAGATAGTGATTACTTGACTTGTCCTTCTATAGAGGAATTGTTAAATGTGAACTAATTCCAATACAAGATGCAACTAAAAGGCCTTTAGTAGCATACTAAAAAAACAAAGGTGAAGTGAAATCATCATCATTGTCGTCCACTTATATTATCAATAATAGCCTAACGGCTGTCTTAAGAACGGCACATGATTTATATTTGTACTGACCATAAATATTGAACTAGGTATATTCTAATGAAATTTGATAAAGAAATAGAAGAAATTGTCTACCAAGAGTATTTGGATATGGACCCAAAAGCGTACCAAGACAAAATAAGATTCTTTGAATTTAACAGTTCAGAAATCTCTTCTCTTGACTATCCTTTATTTCTCGAAATACGTTTTGATTACTTGTTTTCATTATTTGAAGTAGGAGAATATTATTCTTTCCTTAATAATGTAGATCCGTTATTGAATGCCGTCATAGAAGAGAGTATCGTGTTGAAGGGGTTTGAGGATATATTTCAAGAATTGCTTTTCCGTAAAGCCTGTGCACTGCACAACACTATAGATTTTCATGCTGCGGATTATCATTATTCAGAATTGATAAAAATTGATCCCCTCAACCAAACCTATAAATTGGCTTACCAAAAAAACGTCATCAGCAAGATGCGTTCTGAAAGTCAGAAGATGAGAGGTTTTCAGATTTTATTGCTTTTTATAGCAGGTCTAGTGATTGCTGTAGAGTTGTTAATTGTAAAAACGTTCTATGCAAACTGGCTCCATATATTTGAAACAACAAGAAACATCATGCTTGCGAGTTCTATTCTATTAATGGTATCCCAAGAAATAAGAATGCGATATATCAGTTATCGCAGAATACAGTCTATCGTCAATAGTGTCAAGCACAAAATAAACTAAACTAACCTCCCGTGTCATTTTCAAAGAAGCATCGTTATAAGAGTATGAGAGAAAAGAACAAACTGGCCTGGTTCAAGGCACGGTCTGGTTTCTGGATTTCTCTTGCTGCCATCATCGTCTATGCGATCATGAACAGAGTTTCTATTAAGGATTACCTGCTCACTTATTTTATGTAATACCCGTTTACCTTCAGAAGGTCGCACATGTTTTAATAAAATTTGACCACTTTAGCGTTGGAATACTGGTCACAGCAATAGCTATACCTGCGTTCTTCGCCTTGAGCTAAACAAGTTCTTTTTAAAGTTTTCTACGACATCTTAAGTTACAAACTTAGGTTGGTATGAGAGATTGAATAACAAGTCTACATTTGATATTCAACCGTTCCTGCGACAACTTGAAACAGAAATGGTATTACTTACTCTCATCTTTCCAGAAACCCATCCACCATAATCTTAAGTTTAGGCAAGGCACTCTCAGCAACAGCAATAACATCTTCTAGAGAAGTAGAGGTCAAGTTATCAATGGGGTAACAAACATTGGTAACTATAGACAACACAGCAACTTTTATCCCCACATGATGAGCAACGATCACTTCAGGTACTGTGGACATACCTACGACATCAGCACCTAATATATGTAGCATATTATATTCAGCAGGCGTTTCTAGACTGGGGCCTTGGAAAGCGGCATAGACACCTTCTGATATTGGTGTACCATATCCCTCCAGCCATTTAGCGCTAAGCGTCTTCCTCAATTCTTTACTGTAAGTCTCAAGCATATCTGGAAACCTAATGCCAAACCGCTCATCATTAGCACCACGTAAGGGATGATCAGGTAATAAGTTGATGTGATCTTTTATTAACACGATTTCGCCAGCCTGGTAACTGGGGTTGAGTCCGCCGGTAGCATTGGTCATAAGAACCTCTTTAATACCCATTAGGGCCATAACTCTTATGGGAAAAGCAATTTCTTTGGCTGTGAAGCCTTCATAATAATGCAATCTTCCTGTAACCCCTAGAAATACAGTATCACTATCTGGATATCTCAGTAATAAAAAATCCCCTTTATGAAAAGTCGTCGTACCCATATGAGGTACATCAGAAAAAGGTATGGTCGATATCAAGTCATAATTACCAAAAACTGTACTTATCCCAGAACCAGAAACGACAGCCTTCAGAGGTGTTTGTTGACACCTTTCTAAGAGATAAGAAGCGGCAACTTGAGCACTATTATATTCAGACTTGGAATCCATATCACATTTCGCTTGTTCAATCTACCAATTATACTTATATTTGTTCAAAATTGAGATAGAAGAGGGAGCAAATGTTCCCTCTTTTTAATTTAAGTATATTGGATAGAGTAATAGAAAGTATTAAAAAGTCAGCTACTGAGGGTCTAGAAATGGACGAACTGAGTGGATGTTTCCTTCTAGATGTAACCGTCAAAGGAGACAAAGTAGAAGTATATGCAGACGCTGATGAGGGAATAAAATTCTCTCAATGTCAGAAACTGAGTAGACATATAGAAGCCTACCTTGACGAAAGCTTACTCATAGGTGAAAAGTATGCGCTTGTCGTGTCTTCTCCAGGAGCTGAGAAACCATTGATATTATTCAGACAATACCCTAGGAATGTAGGGCGGACGATGGAATTCAAAATGAAAGATGAAACTGTAATTACAGGGAAGATGCTTTCTGTTGAAAACCAAGATATTAATATCGAAATACAAGGGAAAAAGAAAAAAGAAGTAGAGCTTAAGGTTATCCCATTTGAAGAGATAGCTGAAGCAAAAGTGATAATTACATTTTCCAAAAAATAAACAGGCACAGAAAGTCTGTGCTGTAGTAACTAAAAAAATATTTCAAGATGAAAAAGATGATTGAACAATGAATCTGGTAGAATCATTTTCGGAATTTAAAGCGGGAAAAAATATTGACAGACCTACTATGGTAAGAGTACTGGAAGACGTCTTCCGTACACTTATTAGAAAAAAGTATGGCGCTGATGATAATTTTGACGTCATCGTAAATGACCAGAACGGTGATTTAGAGATGTGGAGAGTAAGAGACATTGTTCCCGATGGAGAAGTTACTGACGAAATGAGTCAGATTTCAAGCTCAGAGGCACTATCTATCGAAGACGATTACGAGATAGGTGATGAATGTTACGAACAATTGACACTTGAGGATTTTGGCAGAAGAGCTATCCTCGCCGCTAGACAGACACTTATATCTAGAATAATGGAACTCGAGAAAGACGAAGTCTTCAAGAGATATTCTGATAGAGT
>JALZVB010000279.1 GCA_023300835.1 Saprospiraceae bacterium
CTTTTCTATAAACATCGGAACCCTGCAGATTCGTCATCGTTATATCTATTCGAATAGGTATTTTTCATTATAGTCTATCTTAAATTTATCTAAAAAAGAACGATACTCTTCTCTAAATGATCTTGCCTTATGGTGGTCCTTTTGATTATTTATGTAAGCAATTACATTGTCCAATGCGGAATGACTATATGAAAATGAAGGGATTAAATTTTTATAGAAAAGCTATGTTTTTTATTCGACCCTGATGGGGTCGTATTATATCATGTACTCTTTACTATAAACACGGGAGTCCTTCGGATTCATAATTTGGAAATATACCTGACTCGTCTTTTGTAATAACCTAACCTTATCTTATTTAGTGTTTAGGAATTTGTTTTTTTCTTTAACCTTCTTTTCATTCAGCTCATCCTTATTGCCATCCATCACCACAACGATTTCCCCTTTGATAGATGTTTTCTGTTCTAATAGAGCAATCACTTCAGTAACGGTTCCTCTGATATTCTCTTCATACATTTTAGAGATTTCTCTGCTTACGCAGATCTGTCGATCTGCTCCGCCTAGATCGGCAATCATTTTTACAGATTTGAGAATACGGTGAGGAGATTCGTAGAAGACAGTTGTACATGGCATAGTTAGTAGAAAATTAATGGTCGTTTGTTTGCCTTTTTTCTGAGGGATAAAACCTTCAAAATAGAACTTATCACAGGGAATTCCTGACATGACCAAGGCTGGAATGACAGCTGTAGGACCAGGGAGGCAAGTGAGCTCTATACCATTGGCAATAGCTTCTCTTGTTAATAAAAATCCCGGGTCAGATATTCCGGGACTACCGGCATCACTTACAAGGGCCATGTTCTCACCATTAGCTAGCCTTTCAATGATTTGACCCAGTTTATGGTGTTCGTTGTGGGTATGGAAAGACTGGAGTTTAGACTTAATTTCATATCTGCTCAATAGTTTCCCAGTGACTCTTGTATCCTCAGCAAGTATGACATCGACACTTTTGAGAGTAGATAATGCTCGCATAGTGATATCTTCAAGATTTCCGATAGGTGTAGGAACAAGATAGAGCATAGAGGGGTTATTTATATGTGAAGATTATGAATTTGCGAAGTTATACCATTTAAGGAATGGGTAATGAATTAAGTTCTACATTTTACAATGAATTTTGAGTCAGAACAAGGCAAAAAACTTAGGGATAGCTGTAGTTATGCCTGTGTTTTTTTGCCTTGAGCTAACCAATTTCGTTTTTAAATCTAATGAGGCAACTTGAAACATAAAGAGGATTAGACCAATTACTTCTTAATATTTGTCTTGCAATCACTTTTTTATTAGTTAAAAGAGTCCTTACCCAATAAATTATTAAGCAACTTTGTTAGTAATAACAATAGCTATATCCATACATTCATGAAAATACAATCACTTTTCTTTCTATTCTTTATAAGTGCTACCGTGGTGTATGCACAACCCAGTAATGATGACTGTATCAATGCTATAAACATAGGTTCCATAGATAAGTACTGTTCGGGGGATATGGAATTTACTAATCTCAATGCTGAAGCAGACTTAGGGTTGCCTGATGCGGTAACGGGAGGTTGTTTTCATACTCATGCCAATGGGGTATGGTTTTCATTTATACCGGCAGAACCAGCGATCAATGTGCAGGTATTTTCAGGGATCCCTTCAGGAACCATTTTTGATATCCAGATGAGCTTGTATACAGGAACATGTTCAGATCTTACCTATGTGAATTGCAGTATTGGAGCTAATGAAGATGTAGAGTGGACATCAACAGGATTGACACTGGGCCAGAGGTATTACTTGTTAGTGGAGAGTAACGAAGATCGCGGGTTTGAAGGTACTTTTAAGTTGTGTATTAATGACTTCTTTGCACCGCCTACACCTGAGGCTGATTGTGCCAATGCAGTAGTATTGTGTGATAAATCTACATTTACAGTTGAGAACCTTAGTTCTGGTGGTGAGATAAATGATGAAATGATAGGTTCTTGCGTAGGTGTTGGACAATCCCAAGAACTAGCCTCTGCCTGGTACGTTTGGACTGCAGATGAACCAGGTACATTGACTTTTACATTAACACCAACTAACCCTAATGCGAGTCAAGAGGATCTTGATTTTGTTGTGTATGAATTCCCAGATGGTCTAGACCAATGTGATTCTAGATTTTCTGTAAGATGTATGTTATCTGGTGAGTCTGCCGGATTTGGAATAGATAGTAGTCCTTGTTGGGGGCCTACAGGTCTTTCTTTAGAAAGTAGTGATACGGAAGAGTTTGCAGGATGTCAGACAGGTGACGATAATTTTGTTGCGGCGTTAGATATGGTATCTGGCGTATCTTATGGCTTTATTGTTAACAACTTTAGTCAATCAGGATTCGGTTTTGATATTGATTTTGGTGGTACAGGAACATTTTTAGGTCCTAATCCTGACCTTGAATTAGTACCTGAATTTGGCAGTTTATTAGAATGTGATAGAAATGTCAACGCTATTAATAGGTCCGAATCTGAAGCAGATTCTATCGTTAATCTAGCTTGGAACTTTGGTGCGGGAGCAGAACCACAGACAGCAGGTGGAGAAGGACCGCATGAGATTACCTACACTTCATTTGGTGAAAAATCAGTTTTGCTTTCTGTAGAATCTGAAAGAGGATGTATTGTGTCCGTTGTCAAGCAAGTATTTATAGAAAGATGTTGCGATGAATTCTCAGACCTAGATCTAGATGCTGAGGCTACAGATCTATTATGCAATAACATTCCTACTGGAACAATCTCAAGTATGGCTTTTGGTGGAAACCCAGAATATTTATTTTCTGTAAATGGGGACGACTTTGTACCCAGCGCCAATTATACAGATCTAGATATAGGTGATTATGAGTTGATTGTCCAAGACATAAAAGGTTGTGAAGATACAATTGTCGTTTTTATTTCTGAGCCACCAGCACTAGGTGTAGATGCCGGTCCGGATATTGAAATAGATCTCGGTTTTACAGATACACTGATGGCTACGTTTACGCCTAGTGATGCTGAAATAAGGTGGGAATGGACACCACCAGAAGGATTATCTTGTACAGACTGTCCAGATCCTATCGTACTCGCACCTGGAACACAAACATATACGGTCAGTATTATTGATTCTGTAGGATGTAGAATCAGTGATCAAGTCACTGTTACAACCAATATTATAAGACCGATATATGAACCTAATATTATTGCTCCCAACGATCCTACAAGAGATAATACTTTTACATTGGGATTTGGGCCGCAGGCCGCATTAGTAAAAGAATTTTTCATCTATGACAGATGGGGCAGTCTCATATTCAAAGGTACTGACATAGAACTAGATAGTCGTAACGAAATGGTAGCAGGTTGGGACGGTCGATTTGGATCGGGACTTGGTGCTACAGGTAGCAATACTTTCTTTGTTGATCCCGGTGTTTTTGTTTGGTATGTCAATGTCCTCTTTATTGATAATGTAGAACAAGCCTTTGCAGGGGATGTGACTGTCGTTAAGTAAACGGAGGTATGGCTTAAAAATGTGCTATTTTAAGTCTTGCAGCATT
>JALZVB010000280.1 GCA_023300835.1 Saprospiraceae bacterium
GCAGTCGCAGCTCCGGCTAATACAATATAACCCGCTTTGAGAGGTTCGTTATATTGGATCGCAAGACGTGATGCGGCTACAAGAGATTCCCAGGGGTTTCCCAGAATATCATTGGAATTTCCAGTACTTACTACCGTTTCATCCATTATCATTGACATTCTTAGATCTTGGATTACTGTAGTTTCTGGCATCCAATTTCCTATAACATATGCTGCGGATGAACAATTATCTGCCACCACATCTTCTAGTGAAAATTTAAAGTTTTGGTACCTAGAATCGATAACTTCTAAAGCTATTGCAATTCCATCAATGTATTCTTTAGCGTTCTCTAATGTAAGAACAGTATCTATGTCTTTTGATACACGAAAAGCTATTTCTGGTTCGATTCTAGGGTGGATATAATCGGCTTTTTTAAGCTCTCCGCCATCTGGATAAGTCATTTTATCAGTAAGTCTGCCAAAGATCATATCATTGACTCCCATCTGTTTCATCTTGGCATAACTGGTAAAACCCATTTTTACGCCAACCAACTTTTCTCCTCTACTATATCTGTTAGACAAGGACTGTGCTTGAACTTGGTAAGCTTCATCTATTGTCAATTTATTAGTGTCACTTATCTGTGCTGTTGAAGTAATTTGATGAGCAGCATTATCTAGAGATTTTGCAATATTAGTCAGTTGATCAGAAGTCATAATTTTAGATATATAGCATTATAAAAAAGATAGGGCTCTAAACTATATAATATTGATATCTCTATAAGAGACAAAATTTGATTTTTTTTAAAATTTGACTGTTAAAGTTGTTGATTGTTAACGCGGTTTATGAAGTTCATAAATCCAGTTATCTGGGCAATCATTATCTTTTCTTACTTTATTATGAATAAAACCATTGTTGATAAGCGTTTTTTTGGAAGCTTGATTTCTATGTTGTGTATAGGCTTCAACCTTGTTAAGTTTTAAACTGTCGAAACCATAAGAAGTAACTAAGGCTATGGCCTCTGACATTATTCTTTGGTTGTGATATTGGTATAATAAGGCATAACCAACTTCAGCTGTTTTTCCATCACCTGAAAAATTCCACAAACATATCGACCCGATCATATTAGCATTAGATTCCACTGTTATGGCCCATGATATACTTAATCCAAATTCAATCTCTTTGTTGATTCTCTGGTAGAACGCTACGGCATCATCAATAGATTTAGGTACTTGTCTTTCTATGTATTTATTGAGTTCTGGATCAGACCTTAATTCAAAAATAACGGGACAATCTGAATGTGAGGTCTTACGTAGGGTTAACCTAGAATTAGTTAAAGTCGGAAATGGATCAAATGAATGTAACATAAGTGATAATTGTATAAAATAAATCTACTAAGTTTAGAGCGAATAGTTGTTAATTGAAGAAGTTACTGAAATTAAAAGGCGCATTAGTTATATTTTAATTTTCTTATTTTTTTTAATGTTTGACCTTTCTGCACAAGAAATGTTTGTGAAAGGCGGCGCCTATTACGGATTGCCAGAAACGACATTTCAATCTAGTGATTTCACATTTACTTCTACTTTAGAACTAGATGATGGTAGGTTTTTGAGTGAAAACATACGAGCTCAATCGAGCAGTAGAACCCGTATTACGACAAGAAGTGCGGCAGATTTGTCGTTTGGTTTTAATAAAGACATTCTGAGAAGCTTCATTTTAGATATGTTAATGGTATTTTTCACCGACAGATATTGTTTGAGTTTCCAATATCCGAGTTTGGAGATAGAACAGTAATATCTATTGGATGCGCTAGTTGCAGATCCTAGGATTTTCATTAACACGACAAGTACGTGTGACGAGACTATCAATTCTATTAATGATATTGAAAGACAAGACTTTAATCAACTTATAAATCTAAGATTCAACTACGGCCTTTCTAATCAATTTAATGAGCCTAACAACCCCTCAGCTTTATTTTCTACTTCTACATTTGCCTTAAAGAATCACCAAGTTGGTTTATCTTTTTTATATAGATTTTACGATGAGAAATCACAAGTTGAGACCTTAGAAAATTAATCCTTTTTCAAATAAAGGGTTTTCTTTATTAGCTTGTTGTTCATTGTAATTTCTAATGTATATTCTCCTTCACTTAGGTGCATAATGTCATTGATAAAGTAATCTTGAATTTTGTCTAGGGTAATAGTCTTGGTCTTAATCAACATGTCATTAGTAAGTATATCTATCCTTACTTCCTGGTTGTTATAGTCATTAGACATAGAAGTAAGATCATGTTCTAATGACAGTAATCCGATGAGGCTACTATTGTTACTGTTACCAGATTGCATAGATACTGAACAAGGTTGTATTACGGCTTCAAATTCAGTCCCTTGAACGACTTCAAAACCTGGAATGAGATCAATGTCCTGACCAGCAAAGAAAGAATATGGTGAACTGTTGTCATTAATTAGGGCATCCGATTCGATATTTATTTCTGCCCTGTATATGTATTGTGTTGCAGTATTGATTACTAAAAAGTCGCCATCACAAGTGCCCGTACTGCAACCTTCATCTATTGTTCCGTCACAATCGTTATCTACATTGTCACATGTTTCTGTAGCTCCAGGAAATATATCAGAATTGGTATCGTCACAATCAGTGTTGTCACTTACATAACCTGTTGGTTGAGAACAAGTTGATGCTATATTATTAGGATCACCATATCCATCACCATCAGTGTCAGCATAAAACGTCATTTGCGCCACGCCTTCATCTACTAGGCCATCACAGTTATTATCTATTCC
>JALZVB010000281.1 GCA_023300835.1 Saprospiraceae bacterium
GTCACTTATTAATGTGGTCTTATCATCAATAGTAACACTAGATTTGTATTTTTTTTTGGATTCGTTATACCACTTAAACTTTGCGACACTTACAAGAAAGGTATAAAATGAGCTAGTTAGCTGAAAATCAGGGTCTTTAGCCTTACTGAGTATAACGATCAGGCTTTCTTGAAATACCTCCCATGCTTCGTCTTTAGAACCGCCTAACTTAGATATTATAGCTGTAATACGTGGAAGATACTGATCATAGATCAATTTTACTCCTTTTGGATCATTATTGAGAAGGTATGTTAGGTTTTCGTCTTGCAATTCTATAATCTTCAGGGATAAAGCTACAATTTTCTTTATGGCTTAACAATAATACAAAAGTTAACGCCTCTAACTCAAGTTTTTATGTATGGCTTTCACAACACGTTGACCATCCATCGCAGCAGAAAGAATACCTCCTGCAAATCCTGCGCCTTCTCCGCATGGAAATAAATTATCTACCTGCGGATGTGACAAGGTCTCAGGATCTCTCGGAATACGTATCGGTGAGCTTGTTCTACTTTCTACACCAACGACTTTAGCTTCTTGTGTAAAGTATCCAGGCATCTTCAATGAAAAGGCTAATAAACCATCTCTCAGACGTTCATATATGAAGTCAGGCAATAATTCATGTACAGGAGCAGCGTATAAACCAGGGATATATGAACTCTCTCCTACTGGTAACATTTCTTTGGCATTTACAAAATCAATCAAATTCTGAGCTGGTGCCATCTGAGATCCATCGCCATTATTGAAGAAGCGTTGTTCAACGTCTCTCTGAAACTCCATTGCTCCAAATGTACCCGCGTAGCCTTGTGATTCTAATTCCTCAGTTGACAGTGCCGTAACGATACCAGAATTAGCATATGGCGAATCCCTTCTACTTAAACTCATACCATTCACTACAATCTCTCCAGGTTCCGTAGCCGCGGGAACTATTAATCCTCCAGGACACATACAGAAAGAAAATACACCGATATCTTTTACTTGAGTAACCAAACTATAAGATGCTGCTGGCAAGTTGGCCTCACGCGGTGAACTCTTATATTGCAACTCGTCAATTAATGGCTGAGGATGTTCTATTCTTATTCCAAGAGCAAACGGTTTAGATTCCAATCTTACACCTTTGTTATCCAGTAGCTTAAAAATATCTCTAGCAGAATGACCAGTAGCTAAAATCACGTAATCTCCTTTATGTTCTGTTTCTCCATTAACGACAACACCATGACAGGTACTGCCATCGATAAGAAAATCTGTTACCTTACTATCAAATAAAACTTGGCCGCCAAATGTCTCAATGGTCTCTCTTATTTTAGAAATGATTTCTGGTAATTTATTGGAACCGATATGTGGATGCGCATCAGATAAAATATCGGACTGTGCACCGTGGTTAACAAGTATCTTTAGTGTCTTGAGGATATCACCTCTTTTTTTGGATCTTGTATAGAGCTTCCCATCAGAATATGTTCCTGCGCCGCCTTCTCCAAAGCAGTAGTTTGACTCCGGATTGACAACGCCATCCTGTTGGATGGATTTTAGATCTCTTCTTCTTGCTCTTACATCTTTACCCCTTTCTATAACGATAGGCACAAGTCCCAGTTCAAGACATTCCAATGCCGCAAAATAACCAGCTGGACCAGCTCCTATTATAAGAACCTTCTTGCCCTTACTGTTCTGCTTGTAACTAATACGCATCTTATCGCCATCAGTCATCACCTTCTTTCCTATCCCTACGAGTAGTCTCAACAGGTATTTTGGTCTCTTTCTAGCATCTATGGATTTCCTTATTATTTTGTAATAAAGCTTATCCGTTCTCTTGATTTTCAGAACCTTATATATCTGGTTGATTATATAATGTTCATCAAATAATTTGTCCGGTGTAATTGTAATATCTACTTCTCTCGTCATTATAGTACGAATCTAGTGTTTTCATGGTATAATACCATACAAGAACGCATCTACTAATGTATTTACTCAAAAAATGAAGCCTGTCGATTTCTCTATTTAATAATGACAATTGAGGATAAAACTTATTACTATCATTGCTCATGATTTATGTTATAATATGCTTTGCGATTCTCGCAGTATTATGGTTGACAACTAAGGCTGTACAACGTTTACCACAATTCGGATCACATCTGTCTGAGGAATACTTGTCTAGAGCTGCTCAATCTGAGCAATTTATAAAAGGAAGGTTCAGAAATTATGATCGTGCAAGGTCAGATATGGGGTTTTCTAAAATTCCGCAACTCTTGCGCCAACAATACAAAAAAGGTCTTCAGCGGATACCCAAAAAATCTATCCCTGTTCACAAACCTAATTTTTCTCAAGCCTTAGACGCTGATAAGATAAAAATAACATGGCTTGGTCATTCAGCTATTTATATGGAAATCGACGGCTTTAGGATATTGTTAGATCCTATGTTAGGCACAGCTGCAAGTCCATTCCCGTGGGCCATAAGACGATTCCCAAGGTCTCACACAATCCATGTAGAAGATTTACCTGAAAT
>JALZVB010000282.1 GCA_023300835.1 Saprospiraceae bacterium
TGTCAATTAAGAGATAGTTGCAGTAGTAAAATACTTCTGCGTGATACAACAAATCCTACGATTATTTGCCCTCAACCGATTGTTGTTAATAGTACGGATATAAATAAGGAGACTACAATCATGAACTGGTTAGAATCTTATGTTGCAGAGGACAATTGTTTTACCCCTACAACAGGGAGTGATTTTGATTTAATTAGTGTTGACCTTTGTCAGCAGACAGATGATATAGTAGTGGTTTTCTCAACCGAAGATAATTGTGGCCTTACGGCTAATTGTAACGTTAACCTCTCATTTAATCTAGATAGTCCAGCTATTACTTGTCCTACGTCTATACAACTGCAATGTGGAGATCCTGATAATATAGCACTAATCAATAATTGGATAGGCAGAGCGGAAGCATTTGATAATGCCGGAGAAGCGTTGTCTATATTGGCTCCATTTGACAGCAACGTACTTGACAGCACTTGTATGCAACAATTGTCTGTTATCTTTGAAGCCACAGATAATTGTGATAGAACAAGTCCATGTACAGCAACTATAAATATTGAAGATACTCAGGCACCGATATATACTTGTCCTAGCTCATTGTCTCTGCTTTCTGGGGACCCTAACAAATTACAGAACGTACTCAACTGGATAGATAACATTATTATTGAGGATTGTAATTTTGATACATTGATTCACGATTTCAATCCTTTAGATATTGAGTCTGGTTGTGCTGAATTGGATATTGATATAGAATTTATAGCCTCTGATCAATGTGGTAACACAGCACCCTGCTCAAGTACGATTTCTATATCAAATCAAATAAATAACCCCGATATCGTTAATTGTACTGTTCCACTAAATGTAGAATGTGGTGAGGCTAAAAATGATTCCCTTATTACCGACTGGTTAACACAGGTGACAGCAAGTGACGCCTTTGGAAATAGTTTTACAATGTTGCCAGACTTGGATAGAAATAACCCAGAATTAACTTCATGTAATGCTACAATCGTTGTAACATTTATATTAGATGACGTATGTAATTCTAACAACTTTAGTTGTACAAATACGATAATTGTAACAGACACAACTGACCCTTTTACAATGTGTCCTACAGATATATCTCTTGTTGTAGATGATATAGATTATGAGGATCAAGCACAAGATTGGCTAAGAACAGTGTCTGCCACTGATAATTGTCTTAGTGTAACTGACTTCGATAATAACTATGTTACAGGGAATCCGTTAGGCCCTTGTGACGCGTCGTTACCTACGCTGATAACATTTACAGCTACTGATGTTTGTGGAAATAGTAGTACTTGTACCGCTACATTAACAGCTACATCAGACAAAGCCCCTAGAGTAGTATGTCCTACTATACTTGTAGTAGAATGTGGAGATCCAGATATTGATAGTATAATAGGTGATTGGATAAATACAGCTGAAGGAATTAATTCTGATGGTACTGCACTGGTAGTAGATGATTCTTACTTAACAGCTGACATAGAGAACGTTACTTGCGATATTAGATTGCCGGTTATCTTCTCTATTTTCGAAAGCAATTGTAACGTGAGTGATAGCTGTACAATAGAGTTAATAATAGAAGATAGTACATTACCTGTGCCTAATTGTCCACAAGACATTCTCGTAAACTCTACAGATAATGATGCACTGTCTAATCTTGATACATGGGTTAAAACCGCAACAGCAATAGATAACTGTAGTTTAGATGATTTTATTAATGACTATATCGCACCTGCAGATATATGTAATGTTCCAGAAGAAACTATCATCACATTTACAGCTACTGATGCTTGTGGGAACACAGACAATTGTACGGCTAGAATATTGCTCAACAATGATGCTCCAACAATTACTTGCCCAGATGATATTGTAGTAGAATGTGGAGATGATAACAACAATGATATTATATCTGATTGGGAACAAACTGCTGCTTCCGTTAATAATAATGATCAACCACTCAGTTATGATAATAACTTAGAATTTTCTGATCTACTTAATTCTTGTTTATCTACCGTCGTCGTACAGTTTACAACTGCAGATCAATGTCTAAGCGAATCTACATGTAATACAACTATAGAATTGAGTGACAGTGTACCCCCAGTAACGGTATGTCCCACTGACATCGTTTTTTCTATAACAGAAGAAGATTTACCTAGCAAGGTACAAGCATGGCTAGATGTTTTCTCAGCAGAAGATGCTTGTAACTCCGCTATGATCTCCGATGACTATGCGCTTGAGCTTGACAATTTTGACTGTGGTCAAATGCAGGATGTCATATTTACAGCAGCAGATGAATGTTCTAATACCGCAACCTGTCAAGCAAATATCTCATTTGAAAACAATTTGGAAGTTTCTATCACTTGTCCTGATGACATTACTGTAGAATGTGATGAACCCTCAACACCAGCCTTAATCGAAGATTATTTGGTAAGTTATCAAGTTATGTCTCAGGATAGTTTTGCAGTCAATACAGATTTCAATATAGAATCACTGGATTTTGTTGATTGTGCAACCAGTTTTACAGAAATTGTAGAATTTACGATATCAGATCTATGTGATAACACAGATCAATGTGAGTCATTTATTTCTTTCATTCCTACAGCCAATATTTATATTCCTAACATTTTCTCTCCACAATTAGATGGACCGAATGAATTTTTTAGCGTAGGAATAAATGAAGCCATAGAAACAATAAGCGTTTGCCGTATATATGATAGGTGGGGCGAATTGGTATTTGAGTTAGAAGACTATGATCCCTTAACTCAAGACGGATGGAATGGTAGATATCCTAATGGTACTTACGAGCAAGGTGTTTATACTTACCACATTCAATTTGTAGATATTTTTGGAAATGAATTCCTGAAGGTGGGTAGTCTTACTTTGTTTAGATAGTTTTTTCCTATTTACATATGCCTTAAGGTTTTATACAAGAATAGTAGTATCAAGAAAACTATTATTCTTGTATGAAATTGAGCTTCTCACAAAGTATTACATTGTCCTATGACACATTAATACAACATTTGCAAAAGCTTCTACTTTACCAATTTTCACCAGTAATATTCGGTTTTGAAACCATCTCTGTTTCAGACCTAAAAATCATTGTGATCTAGCGGCTTTCATTTTCGATATATAAAGTCAATTGCGCTATATTTGCGTCCAAATTCATCAAAAAAGGTCCTGTTTATGCCATTAGATACCTCTATCAAATCAGTATTAATCATTGGAAGTGGGCCTATCATTATAGGTCAAGCCTGTGAGTTTGATTATTCCGGAACACAAGCGTCTAGATCTCTGCGAGAAGAAGGCATAGAAGTCAGTCTGATTAACTCCAATCCGGCAACCATAATGACTGATCCGCTTACCGCAGATAATATATATTTATTACCACTTACAGTAGATAGTCTCAGACAGGTTTTAGAGGAGAGACAGATAGATGCCGTACTAGCAACTATGGGCGGCCAGACGGCACTCAACCTTGCTATAGAAGCAGGTAAGCAGGGCTTGTGGGAAGATTTTAATGTAAAATTGATTGGCGTTGATCTTGAAGCTATCGAACTCGCTGAGAATAGAGAAGCATTCAGAAAGCATGTTATTGATATGGGCCTTTCGGTAGCGCCTTCATTTGTAGCCAATTCTTTTCTAGAAGGTAAAGATGCTGCGCTGAAAATAGGTATTCCACTCGTTATCAGACCTTCATATACACTAGGTGGTACAGGTGGTGGTATTGTTTTTCATGAGAAAGACTTTGATGAAGCGCTGCGTAATGGGCTTAATGCTTCACCTACACATGAGGTTCTAGTAGAAAAAGCGGTGTTAGGCTGGAAAGAATATGAGCTAGAATTACTAAGAGATAGTAATGATAATGTGGTTATTATATGTACGGTAGAGAATCTAGATCCTATGGGAATCCATACAGGTGATAGTATCACGGTGGCTCCGGCGATGACATTATCAGATACCGCTTACCAAGAAATGAGAAATCAGTCGATTCTATTGATGCGATCACTGGGGAATTTTGCGGGCGGATGTAACATACAATTTGCTTTGAATCCTGAGGATGAATCTCTTATATGTATAGAAATAAACCCTAGAGTATCTAGATCATCAGCGTTAGCTAGTAAGGCAACAGGTTATCCTATTGCTAAAATAGCAGCTAAACTCGCTATAGGGTATCAACTCGACGAACTCAAAAATCAAATTACAAAAACAACCAGTGCTTACTTTGAGCCGACATTAGATTATGTTATTGTCAAAATGCCAAGATGGAATTTTGATAAATTCTATGGCTCAGATCATACGCTTGGATTACAGATGAAGTCAGTAGGAGAGGTAATGGCAATAGGAAGGACTTTTCTAGAAGCCCTACAGAAAGCTTGTCAATCACAAGAAAACAATAGAGCTGGTCTAGGCGCAGACACCAAAGAGTGGATAAAGACTGAAGACATTCTCAACAGACTAGAACATGCCAGTGACGACAGAATATACCGTGTCAAAGATGCTTTACGTTTAGGTGTTCCCACAAAAACTGTGCATAAACTTACTAAGATAGATCCATGGTATATCGACCAAATTAAGAATTTGGTACTAATGGAAAATGAGTTACTAAAGTATAATGTGGCTGAAGACATTCCTGAAGGGTTCCTCAGAAAACTAAAAGTCAATGGTTATTCAGATGCACAGATCGCTTGGGTACTGAGAATAGAGGAGGAATCGGTAACCAAGTATAGAAAAAAGTTAGGTATAATAAGAACCTATAAAATGGTAGATACTTGTGCTGCAGAATTTGAAGCACATACGCCATATTTCTACTCTACATTTGATAGTGAGAATGAGAGTATTCCGTCTGATAAGAAAAAGATAGTAGTATTAGGATCTGGTCCCAATAGGATAGGCCAAGGTATAGAGTTTGACTATTGTTGTGTCCATGGTGTAATGGCCATTAAAGAAGCTGGTTACGAATCCATCATGATCAACTGTAATCCAGAAACAGTTTCTACAGATTTCGATATTGCAGATAAGCTTTACTTTGAACCCGTATACTGGGAACATCTCGTAGAAATACTTGAACTAGAAAAACCAGAAGGTGTTATCGTACAGCTGGGTGGACAGACAGCTCTTAAGCTGGCAAAGAAACTCAAAGACGCTGGTTATAAAATAATAGGTTCGGATTTCAATGCGCTAGATCTTGCTGAAGATAGAGGTCGTTTCTCTAACTTACTTAAAGAACTAGAGATACCTTATCCTAAGTTCGGTGTTGCTGAAGACATTGATAAAGCCTTACAAATTGCTGCTGACGTATCATACCCAGTACTTGTAAGACCATCATATGTATTAGGTGGACAGCGGATGAGAATTGTTCTCAATGACGACGAACTAGAAACACATGTCCTGAGTATATTCAAACATATGCCGGATAATCAAGTCCTTATAGATCAATTCCTAGAACGTGCTAAAGAAGCTGAAGTAGATGCCATATGCGATGGGGAAGATGTCCTTATCATGGGTATCATGGAACATATAGAACCTGCTGGAATTCACTCTGGTGATAGTTCTGCCGTACTACCTCCATACTCGCTTTCTGAT
Organism: Saprospiraceae bacterium; assembly: GCA_023300835.1. GTDB lineage: Bacteria > Bacteroidota > Bacteroidia > Chitinophagales > Saprospiraceae > RFSX01. The sequence continues at coordinate 5,593 of JALZVB010000282.1, forward strand.
GCTGTCATTGAAAAAATGAAAGCCCATACTGTAAAGCTGGCTCATGCTCTCCAAATAAAAGGCCTGATCAATATACAGTTTGCCATCAAGGATGAAGAAGTATACGTTATAGAAGCCAATCCAAGAGCTTCTAGGACAACACCATTTATAGCTAAAGCTTACCAAGTGCCGTTTCTCAATATTGCAACGCATGTTATGCTAGGCAGTAAGAAAATCAAAGACTTTGATATTGATAAGAAACTAAGTGGTTTTGCTATCAAAGTCCCTGTATTCTCATTTGATAAATTTCCTAATGTTGACAAACAACTGGGACCTGAAATGAAATCTACTGGCGAAGCTATTAGGTTTATTAAAGATCTTAAAGATCCATTTTTTAGAAAATTAGATAGCGAACGGAATATGTACTTGAGTAGGTAAGCGTTTTCTAATAGAGTCTTGAGATGTAGAATAAATGAGACAATCTTAGTTCTCAATGGTTTCTAATAGTGTTTCCAGTTCAAAGGCATGTATACCTTACATTTGTAAAAAAAATCAGAAGATGAAATATATATTTGGATTGATGGTTTGTGTGATGATGAGCACAACTGCTATAGGGCAATTGGTTATCAATGAACTGGATGCTGATACGCCTAGCATTGATGACATGGAGTTCTTGGAATTGCTGTCAGATACACCTGGATTTTCATTAGATGGTTTTGTCGTCGTTTTTTTTAACGGATCAGACAACGGGGGTAATTCAAGTTATTTCACTGTTGATTTAGATGGGCAAGTGACGGATGTAAATGGCTTGTTTTTGATCGGAAGTAATTCAGTCAGCCCAGTGCCGCAGTTTCTAATCCCTGAAAACACGATTCAGAATGGGGCAGATGCGGTAGCTATATACCGAGGCAGTGATTTTGATTTCCCTGATGAGACGGTAGCTACTATAGATAATCTGATCGATGTATTAATCTATGGGACTTCTGACGCTGATGATGTGGATATGATCGATATATTCAGAGTACATCCTAACTTTACTTCTATTGAACAGATAGACGAAGGATCTGGAAACAATACCAATTCTATTCAGCGTAATAATGATGGTACTTATACTTCCAAAGAACCTACACCTAAGCAGTTAAATGATGGAAGTGGCGTAAATTTAAATGGTATAGAGATGGTGATAGCTAATACCCAATATGGAGAAGGAGAGACCTTTGACATTGTGTTTACAACAGACAGGAATGTACTGGAAGATTTTAATTTTGAAATTAGTTTAAATGATTTCTCTTTTAATAACGCCGACTATTCTGGAGATAGATCATTAACAATTGTTGCTGGAGAAAATAGTACAAGTACGTCAATCACTTTAATTGATGATGCGATAGATGAAGGAGATGAAGTAGCGGTGGTTCGTTACGTTAGTTTGTCACAGCAATTTTTGACTTTGAATAATAATGTACAAATACGCGTAGTAGATAATGATTTTGTAGTAGCCCCATATGGTGTGCCGACTGATCCTACTTTTGGAATTGTAAACAGTACACAGCCGATTGATTATTACAGTAGCCTAGATGCTAAGGCTGATCTAGAATTGAGACAAGCTATGCAAGATATTATTGCAGATCCAACTGTGGTAAGAGCACAGACTTATACAGATATTATAGATATACTAAATGATGCAGATCAGAATCCAGCAAATAGCAATGAAGTCTGGCTAGTATACAGCGAAGAGGGACGTCCCAAATTAGATTTTCAAACGACATCAGATAACAATGGTAAATGGAATAGAGAACATACCTTCCCGAGATCTCTTGGAGGATATAGAAGTATAGAAGAGGACGAAGTAAGGGATGGAATAAATGTATTCTGGGTAACATCAGCAGATTCTCTCCGTCATGGAAATTCAGATGCACATGCTTTACGTGCAGCAGATGGGCAAGAAAATGGGGTTAGGAACAATCAACACTACGGAGAATATGTCGGGCCTCAAGGGACTCAAGGAAGCTTCAGAGGAGATGTTGCTCGTAGTGTATTGTATATGGAAATCAGGTATAATGGTTTGTCTATTGTGAATGGTTTTCCTGATATGGATGGACAGTTAGGTGATTTGGCAACATTGTTAGAATGGCATAGAAATGATCCACCAGATGATTTCGAAATGAATCGAAATAATGTTGTTTACAATTGGCAAAGAAATAGGAATCCGTTTATCGATCAGCCAGGACTCGTTGAATATATATGGGGAGATCAAGTCGGTAACGTATGGAATGAACCATCTTCTACTAAAAAATTGGGTGATCTAGACCTAAGTGTTTATCCTAATCCGGCATCGGATAGAATCTATATAGAGGGCCTAGAAAACGAAACTAGTATAGATCTATATTCAGCTCATGGACAAAAAATAAATACGTATTCAGTAGTAGGTGATTCGGAAATTGAATTGAATCTTCCTAGTGGCATGTATATATTGAAGTTTACTTCAGAAGGTAAATCAATGACACATAAGTTTTTTGTAAATAAATAACAGTAGAGAGTATTGAGGCCGTTTGCAAAGAAGAATTTTGGAAGGGGGATAATATTTCTCACAATTGTAATAACTAAAAAGAGACTGTTTCAAATCGAAACAGTCTCTTTTTAATTTTACAGTTAGATGTACTGTATTACTTATGATCAGAAGTATCTATTACTGATTCATCTAACTTATCATAAGAGATCAATTTTTCTGTAACGATCTTATTATGCGCTGTATAATTTTCACTAGCTATGGCTTTGGGTTTATTGGGCTGTATCCTATCAACAGAAAACTTAATAAAAGCATCTGTACTTTCAGAATCAAAATCTGCCATATAGCTTTCTAAGCTTTCCGTTCCAGTAGCTTTGTTAGGAGAAGTATTATCTAGATTTATCTCTGTTGGAACGCCGTTGACTAAAATAATACTTTGTGCTGTGATCGTATTCATCGAGAATGAAACAATAACAGCAATAGAAAGTAAGGTTAATATTCTCATGATTATAAATTTTAATAGTTACAAAATAAAAAGGGGATAAATAACTACGCTATATCTCATGAACGCCGACATATACAAAAATGTTTCTTTAAAATAAAATTATTTTCTATTTATTTAGTGAATACTGGATCCTATATTTAGAAATTTACGATTAGAATTTTCTGAATTAGGCGTTTACTTGTATTTGGCCTTTAGAATTGAGTTGAATTTTTTCGATACTTTGAGAACCTTAGGCTTCGAGACTCTAGAGACATATGGATGATTAGGATGAAGTTCATAATAATTCTGATGATAGCCTTCTGCTACCCAGAATTCTTTGTAGGGAGAGACTTCAGTTACGATCTCATTTGTAAAAGTATCAGATTGATTTAGCTTTTCTATTTTGTTATTGATGACTTCAAGTTCTTTTTCGGATTTATAGAAGATGGCACTTCTATATTCTTCACCGTGATCTGGTCCTTGGCTATTAAGCGTAGTGGGATCATGCGCTACAAATAGAATATCCAGTAATGTTTCGTATGTGATAACGGCACTGTCATAGTATATATAGATGGATTCTGTATGTCCGGTTTTACCAGTTCCAGTTTCTGCATAGGTAGGGTATTCTTTATGTCCGCCAGCATATCCACTTATGACATCTACAACACCTTCGATTCGCTCAAATGCAGCCTCTGTGCACCAGAAACATCCTCCGGCAAATATAGCTTGTGCATATTGTCCCAAGTTATTGGCTTCTGTATATTCCTTTATAGGATATGTTTTGTCATTTGTGTTTTTGAGTGACTTCTGATTAGTTGATGGGGTCGTTGTATTTTCAGACGGTACAGGCAATTTATTAGAGCCACACGACTGCGCTATGAATAGAACGAGGAAAAGACTTGTTGATATTATACTTGACATATGTGTTATTTACTTTGATTAAACTTATAACTTAAAAATTTCTTATTATGTTTTAAGATAGTGGTTGATAATAAGCCCTTACTTTGTATTTGGTTTTTTGTTTATAATAAAGGTAGTTACGTCCGCTCGTGGTGTTATCGGCTATCTATTTAACCCAATTTTAAAAGTTTAGAATTTGTAAACAGCAGATCTTATTTATTAATTTGTAAGAGAATAATTTATTAACCAATAAACTTTAATACAATGATAAGACTGATCTTTAGTTTAATGTTGCTCACATCACTTTTGTCTGGACAGAGCACAGAAAAAGTACATAAAGCAAGGATCAAAACCGTTTTTGGAGATTTGATAGTGAAGTTACATAATGATACACCTATACATAGGGACAACTTTATTAAAAATGTTAAGAACGGTTGGTATGATGGAACGCTTTTACACAGAGTTATACCATATTTTATGGCACAAGGCGGAAACCCCATTTCTATTGATGCTCCGCCAGAGCAAGCGCTCAGTGTTGACCAATGTACAACACTACCTGCTGAAATAAAAAGACATTATTACCATAAAAAAGGAGCAATAGCCGCAGCGAGACTACCAGATGGGGCAAATCCTGAAAAGAGATCTAGTGGCTGTCAATTTTTTGTTGTTCACGGATACAAGTACAATGAAGCGCAATTAACGGGAATGGAAAATGATAATTTTAAGTTTTCTGATTATGCTAAGGCGTACTACAAGACACAAGGTGGAGCAGCACATCTTGACATGGGGTACACGATATTTGCTCAAGTTGTAGAAGGACTAGAAGTTATCGACCTCATATGTGGTATTTCTACTGGTAAACTTGTTCCAGATAGACCTAATTCTGATATCATAATGACAATAGAAATGATAGAAGAGTAATCCTATCTCTCTATTATGTTCAAAAGTAGATATATGAGCCAACCTTCGTGATAACGAGGTTGGCTTTTTCTTTTTAGATGTTATTACAAATTGATCAGTAACTATTATTAGCTTTTTCATTAATAGTTGATTCAAAATCTTACTTTCAAGATTGAATTATATCACTTTTGATGATTAATGAGTTGAATAAAATAAACGTATGAGCAGGCATCATTCGCATCTAAATACAGCAGTAGCAGTTCTTCAAAATTATAAAGGAGATGTACCATTTACACATGTGATTAAAAAATTCTTTTCAGGTCAGAGGAAATATGGAAGCAGAGATAGAAGGCAGATTTCAAGTCTATGCTATATGTATTTCAGAGCGAGTAGATTATTACCTGCTGATATGTCCCAAGAAGAAAAAGTATTACTCAGTCATTTACTCTCGGTAAAAGAAACTACGTTATTCCAATCTACTGTAATGCCGGAGTGGGAGGAGTTGACGTCTCTGAATATAGAAGAAAAGCTATCACATTTTGACCTATCTATTGAGAACATATTTCCAGTATTAGATGGGATTGAAGAAGCGATAGATAAATCTAAGTTCCTATATTCTCACTTAGAGCAGCCTGATGTTTTTATTCGGATACGTCCTGGGAAACATAAATCTGTTTTAAGCAAATTGAAATCTGCCTTAATTTCATTCAAGTTAATAGGTGAGGATTGTGTGGCCTTATCAAGCAGAACTAAAGTTGGGGAAATTATTAAGATAAATAGGGACATTGTTATTCAGGATTATTCTTCACAGAGGGTAGGGGAGATGCTAGAACTTATCCCTGCGCAAGAAACCAAATCACTGAAAGTTTGGGATTGTTGTGCCGGTAGTGGTGGCAAAAGTATTCTAGCTGTTGATAAGCTTGGTCGTATAGATTTACTTGTGAGTGATACAAGAATTTCTATTATGAGAAATCTCAAAACAAGGCTACAACAAGCTTATATAAGCAATTATAAGCCTTTGCTTATTGATTTGACAGACGATAATGTGGCGGAAGATATTGAGCCTAAGGATATCATTATAGCGGATGTGCCTTGCTCCGGTAGTGGCACATGGGGTAGAACACCAGAAAGACTAGACTCCTTCCGATCTAAGGAAATTGAAAAGTACGCCAAGTTACAGTTTGAAATCTGCGCTACCGCAACTCGATTTTTGAAGCCTGGTGGTTTCTTTTTATATGTAACGTGTTCTGTATATAAGCAAGAGAACAGCTCAGTTGTTGATAGGTTGGTTTCTGAGTTAGGTCTGCAGATTGTTCAATCAACTATATTTCATGGTTATGAGCAGAAGGCTGATAGTATGTTTGCGAGCTTATTACAAAAAGAGTTACAGTAGTTTTTTAAGACTACAATGTTTTTTAAAGTTATCAGATGTAGAATAATATTTGTAGGTAAGAATACATCTCTCTGAACATCGTTCTGAAACTGATTTTAGACAAGACAACGCCTGGTCTTATTTTCACTGGAAGAACGACAATGGGGATTTTCTTTTTGGATAACCTTCTCAGGAACTCTACATCTATAAGAAACCTATTAGTAAAAGTCTCTAAGAATATGGGCTTTATTTCTGATGAGAATACCTTTAGTCCACACTGTGTATCATCTAGTGTTATACCAAGAATTAGGCGATTTATAGTTTTGAGATAGTGTGATATTTTGATTCTTAGAATAGGCTGCTCCTTATAGTAATCAGCATCTCGATGACCTATGACTACTGCCTGATGCTCATCAGATATTAGCCTAATGGCACTCACCATTGTTCCATAACTGTAAGGAAAATCATGATCAGTATATAATATAATATCTCCTTGACTCTTACTAATACCTTTTCTCAATGCAAATCCTTTGCCTCGATTTTCTTTGTAGGTTAGCCACTCTGCATTAGTAACAGCCTTAAGAATCGCTTCTTTTCCTTGTTTTATATTATAGGAACTCCCATCATTTACCAATAAGAGTTTGATCTTAACCTCAGACTCTAATCTAGTTGTCAGTTCTGTAAATTGTCTTATAATATCCTGTGCCCAGCCCTGTTGAGGATTGTAGATGGGTAATATGATATCAAGATTTTTCAGAATCGTTGATTATATCAAACTCTTAAATCTAGGTCTTTTAGGCTTTATGTCACCCAGTTCTTCTTTACGTTTGGCTTGGTAATCAGAGAAGTTACCTTCAAAGAATCTAACCTTACCATCGTCTTCGTAAGATAATATATGCGTAGCTAATCTATCTATAAACCATCTATCATGCGATATTATCAGAACACATCCTGCAAAGTTCTCTAGAGCTTCCTCTAATGCTCTCAGTGTATTGACATCGATGTCATTGGTAGGTTCATCTAATAATAATACATTACCACCTTCTCTCAATGTAACAGCGAGGTGTACCCGGTTTCTTTCTCCACCAGATAATACGCTGAGTTTCTTCCCTTGATCTTGGCCACCAAAATTAAACTTACTGGTATAGGCTCTTACATTTATTTCTCTTTTCCCGATTGTAATAATCTCATTCCCACCTCCTATAATCTCATAAACGGATTTGTCTCCGTCTAGATCTTTATGAGATTGATCAACGTAAGAAAGATCTACAGTAGAACCTATTTTAATAGTGCCACTATCTGGCTTTTCTTCTCCCATTATCATTCTGAATAATGTAGATTTTCCAACACCGTTGGCTCCTATGATACCTACGATTGCATTTTTAGGTATTGAAAGTGATAAATCTTCTATCAATATTCTGCCATCGTAAGACTTGGTAAGATTTTCTATTTCTATTACTTGATCACCTAGACGTTGACCAGGCGGAATAAACAATTCTAGATTAGCTTCTCTTTCTTTGGTTTCTTCACTGGCCATTTTCTCATAGGCATTCAATCTTGCTTTACCTTTAGTCTGGCGAGCTTTTGAATTTGACCTTGACCATTCAAGTTCTTTTTTGAGGGCTTTTCTACGTTTAGATTCTTGTTTTTCTTCTTTTTCTAATCTATTAGATTTTTGCTCTAGCCATGAGCTATAATTTCCTTCCCAAGGGATGCCTTCACCTCTATCTAATTCCAATATCCATCCCGCAACATTATCTAAGAAATACCTATCATGGGTAACAGCTATTACTGTTCCTGGAAACGATTTAAGGAATTGCTCTAGCCAGTGTACTGATTCTGCATCCAAGTGATTGGTAGGTTCATCTAGTAGAAGAATATCTGGCTTGGATAATAGCAGTCTACAGAGTGCAACTCTTCTTCGTTCACCACCAGATAAGACAGATATCAATTGATCGTCAGGTGGTAATCTTAAGTTGTCCATAGCTATCTCTAGCGTATGATCAAGTTCCCATGCATTGAGATCTTCCATTTTCTCAGCCAGTTCGCCTTGTTTTTCTAACAATTTGGCCATTTCGTCATCGTTCATGGGTTCCATGAACTTTTCATTCACTGCATTATATTCATCTACAACATCAACGATATGTTGCAGACCTTCCTGTACAACCTCTTTAACAGTTTTGGTCTCGTCTAGCTCAGGTTCTTGACGGAGATATCCAATTTTATAATCTTTATCAAATGTCACCTTCCCTTGGAAGTTGGTGTCAAGACC
>JALZVB010000283.1 GCA_023300835.1 Saprospiraceae bacterium
CAAGTCTTAACTGAGGATCTACTTGACCTGTAAACAATAGTTCCAGTAATACATCACCTCCATTAAGCGATACGCCATTGTTATCATTCCAAGACAAGTGAACAATGCCTTGTTCTATCTGCTCATACCCTACATTTCCATTAGACACTTCTATCGCCATCGGAACAGTTGCTAATAGCTTAGTTATAGAGTTATCAAACTGTAGACTCATCTGTGTTCCTAGTAGATCAATGTTGTCATCTGCAACCAACTGGATCCTTGTGTTTCCTTTTTCGGTTTCTGACACAACAGGCTTGATGTTATATTTCTCATTAGATCTGCTGTCTACTGCTGTAGAAGTTGCACTCAATAATGCTGAGCTATTTACATCTCCTATTTTCACACCTATGAAGTTGGCATCTGTAACTGCATTATTCAATTCAGCAATAAGTAGCTCTTCTACAAATGGGAATGGATTAGCAACATCTTCAAATTCGTATGATTCTGGTACAAACCTCCATGATAGATTCTGTGGTAATTCATTGTATATACCGAGAATAAGTTTTCTCAATTCTATAAGGTCTCTACCATCAATGTTATCAGAACTATTGACATCAGCAGCTATGATCTTATATGGACTATCTAGTTTATCTACACCTAAGATGTGTCTCTGAATCAATACAAGATCCAATGTTGAGATACCATTGAGGTAATCAATATCTTTTAATGCATTTACCTTGTAGTCATTGAACATAGCTACATTATCAAACGAATATGTTCCTGTATTAGCCATATCCATTCTACTATCTACTGTAGAGTTAAGTGTAATTTCTACATCTTCTACCATTTCTTGATCTTCATTCATAATGACACCAGAAACAGCAGCCATCGTCATTGTTGTATCTACAGGACATACGCCTATATTATCTTGAACGACAACCTTAACTGTACAGAACGACTTATTTGCTAATGCCGAACTTGTATTATCCCATACCCATAACACAACATCGTTGCTACCTAATTGATTACAATTGAATCTTCTATTAGCAATAACTGAATTTTCTGAGAATGACAATACCACATCGCCACATTGATCAGTACTTCCTAGATCAAGATCAGTTGCCCATAATTCTACACCAGATATATTACTTACTGGCAATACAATTTCACCATGACAATATGGCGTAGGTACCTGTGTATCTCTTACATTAATTGTTGTGCTACATGTTCCTATGTTATCACAAGCGTCGCTTACACTGTAGTTTATTCTATGTGTTCCTGTTGGGAAAGAACCATCAGCTGTATCTGTGTTTCCTGTTCTATCGACAGTCCCATCTGCATTGAAATCTATTGTATAAGAAAAGTCTGCATTATCTGTACAACCTGCTCCATCTATAGTTGCAACAAGATTAGTAACATTTACATTACAGTTCACAAGTGTTCCCATCTCAGGAACTGTATTACAAGTCAACGTAGGAATTGTTGTATTTTCTAATCTAATGACTTGATTGAAAGTCCATAAGTTATCAGGTTGACACCAGTCAATGACTGACCATGTTCTCACAATTTGCTGGCAAGCACCGTCTACGATATTGAATAGAAGGTCTTCATGATCAAATACAATATTACTACAAGGGAAATTAGCCTCAGTCCATGCTGGCACTTGTCTTCCATTAGGCAGTGCTAGAGGATCTATCCCTTCTATAGAACATCCGCCAGTTACCGTATGATCTTGTGGCCATGTTATATCTGATTCGCTAAATGGATTACTATTCATCAACCTAATAACCTGAGTACATTGGGCTGTATTACCACCTAAATCAGTTGCCGTAAATCGTCTTGTAATCTGACCATTACTACATTCTGTTCTTGTTTCATTATTAACTTCAACTATTGTCGCAGAACAATTATCTGTAACTGTCGCTACTCCAAATGATGATAAATCATTAAGATCTGGTGCCTCAGTACAGTTGATTGTTTGTGTCGTTGGACATGTAATCACTGGATTGAGGAAGTCTTTTACTTCAACATTCACCATACAGAAATTATGATTTCCATATCTGTCTATAACTCTTAACTGTACAAGTGTTTCTGCTTGTCCTACATCTGCACAGCAGAATGAAGCTGACTGAGACCAACCACAGCTGGCATCCATTTCTACGATATAGAAAGCTTCTTGAAAGTTACGTGGCTCGACATTCCATCTACCATCTTGTTCAACAAAAACTCTTGGTTCACCCTTGATAATACGTCCACCTGACATCTGTGTAATAGGTTCGCCAGTAGCCCAGTTTCTATAAGAAGATGTGCCATTTTCCCACACCATATTATTGAAATTAGAACCTAGGAACTGTCCTGTGAGACCAATTAAATAATCTTGAGATGTAATCTTGTTTGCTTCTGTTCTTATAAACTCATTTTCACTCGCATTATTTATAGTTGCAAGGTATCCGCCTACTGCTTCTGATAATTTAGCAGCTCTGCTTCCATTTACTCTATCTTTAGAGAGATAGTAATGGTGACCATTATGCTCTCCTAAGTAATTCAGAAAATCAAATTGACTCTGATTACAATCACAGTTCGTATTATCCATTCTCTGGATTACCGTCTGATATACGCCACAGTTATCCCAACTATTATCATCAATAGTTGCAGGTGTTATATTAGCTTTTCCTTGACTATTAAGTGCTACTACGTTGTAGAAATCACAAGCCGGAATAGGTTGTTCATCGTCAATTAATTCTATCTCAGTAAGACATTGTGTAGTAGTCACATTATCACATGCATCTTTTACGATATAGTTAACCCATAATGAATCTGTCTCAAATGGGATATTACTTATTGTAATCTGTTCTCCAGCTGGCACTTCAAGACTGCTTACATTATCATTGATAAAAGTACTTAGGTCAAATGAATTGTCTCTATTAAACTTATATCTCACTGTATAAGTCCAATCATTACATTCTGAGCCAATCAATGGAGAATCTAATACTATAGATGCACTACATTCATGTAATTCAGTAAAATGTTGTCTTTCCTCTGGTGCGATACAGAAGGTCTCAGTATCTTGAATCGTAATTATCTGCGTATAAGTAATATTCTCACTATTGCACTCATCGAATACTGTCCAGTTTCTTAATATTTTTCTAGCAGATCCACAGATTGTAATTTCTCTATCAGCGTAATTTATTATTTCCAAATTAGAACATACCAATCCTACTGGCACCCCTGTAAATGAAGTTGCTGGATTGCCATTAGAATCAACTGCGTAAGGAGGTAATCCATCAGAACCACATACTTCAAGACTTCCGTTGTGCTCTGTCTGATCAAAAGATGAATCATAATGTGGAGGCCATTGAATATTCATTTGTCCCAATAGTGTTACCTCGATATTAACAAAACAAGAATTTGTTCCGCCGTTATTACTATCTGTAATTGTCCATGTTCTCTTTACATTCTGTACTGCCTCACAGTTTCCTGAACTATTGGCATCCACATATGAAAGAACTGCATCACTACAATTATCGTGTCCAAATATGTTCCATGTATTGTTTGAAGCATTAAATGTTCCTGTAACCCCTGACTCAAACAATGGTAATCCAATAACTGAGTTAAAGTTGGTTTCGTTTAATCTATCGCATGTCGTAGGTATAACATCATTCTGAGGCGTACATACTATAGGTGTGACAGATTTATCTTCTACAACTACATAACCCCAACAAGAGTTAGCACCACATTTTTCATTTACAGTAACGACTAGTGTTTCATCTAATAGGTCTTGTGTTATCATCCCCGTGACGATATTTCCATTAGAATCAGTTACAACTAATTCGTAAGCATCATTAACATTAGGATTTCCTTCAAGAATCATTTCTGGTAACAACTCTAATACACAATCATTATTAAGTGAAACATTCACTTGATTATTACATGCTAAAGCTGGATTGGCACCATTAGAAACTGCGACTTCGATTTCTGACGCAAATGGACAGCCTTCGCTATCTTCACCTTCAATTGATACGGTAAAATTAGAAGGTGCACCACTACTAAAACTTAAATCTATAAACTGACTACTTGCATTCGGAGAAATTGTAATTCCTGTTGTAGACGAAGTTGTCCAATTTAGATTAGTATAGCCTGAAGGAATTCCGTAAGTAGAGGTTTCTCCTTGACAGATATAATTTGTACCGCTTATTTCAACAAAGTCTATCACACTTTTTACTGTAAATTGATGCTCAACCCCTGTGATTCTACAACTGCCTGGTGTTGTATCAGCATTAGAAACAGATAACGTATAATCACCATCTAAACCAGCTGGAAATGTAATGACTTGAAAATGAGGTGCATTCACAAATGTCCCTGATCCTGTACCACTACCTGTACTTGCAGAAGTCGAAAGCAAAATATTAGAGAGTGACAAGGCTGTGCTGTCCAAACCATTTAACGTCCATACAAGATTAACGCTATCTGGAGGTGTAGGAATACTAAATTCTACTGCACCGTCTACACAACCATTAACTTCTGTAGGACCAACAATTGTTGTTCCTGCAGCAATATTATCAACTTGTATAGACATGTTGTCAGAAAAAGAACAGCCTGTTCCCGTAAGTCCACTGACTTCAATTACATATGTCCCTGGAACAAAGTATGAAATAGTATGTGTATCAGCAGACCCAGTAGGATTGTTACTACCAGGTGCATTCCAAAGGATATCAGTTATCTGATAATTTAAATCAAGATTAAGATCTAATATTGCTCCAGTACATATAGAATTGGGTAGACCACTAGGACCAACAACAGATATTTCTGCCTCAGGAACTTTACAAGTGACCATCTCTAGGCTTAATAAAGGGTTACCCTCCCATATAATATCTACCGTCGGCGTTATGCTGTTCTGTGCAAAACCGGTTATACAATACGTATGCTCGCCTAAAGCAAGCCCCGTATATGGTAGTGTATCCCCATCGGTAAATAATGTTGCCAATGTACTTTCCTCATATAAATTAAAAGGATTGTTAATTGTAAACACTTCATCAGCTGTGGGACCAAAACCGCATAACCTGAATGCAACAACTCCAGGGTCCATATCATCTGTGCATACGCAGGAATAAGATACGTTTTGCCCATTGACAGTCGGTAGAATAAAGAATAAGATGAGCACTGAATAAAGTGCACTTCTTAATAAATGTGTTAAATGTGTAAATGTAGTTGTAATCATTTTTCTATGTATTACTGTAAAATGTGTTTCACCAATAAGAATTGAGGTCAGTCCAAAACAGACTTTACCCTTTCCATCCTGCTAGTAAAACCAAGAATAAGTCCAAAAACAGCTACGCATTACAACTATAATTAATGTGTTACACATTGTGTTTTTCTATTATATATAAGGGCTTAACTAGCAACAATTAATAAAAATGGAGCTGGTCACATTTTTATTAAATCTTTTACGATTTTATTAATTAACCCTCATTTTTAACCTCGAAAAAAGACAGCTATTGTAGATTTTATAAAAAATATCGCTCGTTACAATCAGGTAATTTTGTTCTATTAGGATAAGTCGTTAACTTGTAAAAAAGAAGCCTAATTGGAACGTATATGACACAAATAGGCTTATTATGACCAGAGAAACTATTGATATATTATGAGTAAAAAGTCGCAGAATTTGTCTTGGGATTCTTTCCAGAAACTCGGAAATCCTGATCAGTAGGTACTGGAGCAGCGATGTTACTAATCGTCGTGTACGTCACTTTCATTGCTGCATCTGGATTGCTGACAGACATTGTTAAAACGTCGCCTTCACAAACCGCACCGTTTGAAATCGCTACTGGCAGATCGGAAGAGCGG
>JALZVB010000284.1 GCA_023300835.1 Saprospiraceae bacterium
AGAAAATAACACTAAAAATGTAACTGTCGAAAAAATCATTCGAAACTTTAATGCAATGAAGACCGAGATGAACTTTACTGTGCAATTTTAAATTAATAAACTAGGCAATAGTAAATGGTTGTTTGATTATCTATAGAGAGGTTTAATAATCTATTTGTAAAAACAAAAATCCTATATAAATCATAATCTATCTGTTCGTTACTAATTCTAATTAATATATCTTACCGCCATAACAAGGTGAAAACATGGAAGACAACAAAATGCGTGATTATATAAAGGATGTATTAGAAAACATACCAGCAGATTGGTTGAATCTAACAACGCATAGACTAGATATCTATGAGGAGAAATTGGCTAAAACGCAGTTTTTACAGCAATTTGAAGTCCTATATAATGATAATAACTCAACTACAACGGCACTCAGTGAATTGCCTACGGCTTTTGACTATATTAGATTGGGTCATCCGTTGTCTTGTTTGCTAGAATGGGGTATTGCTCATTTAAATAACCTCAAACCAAATAATGTTATTAGTTTTTCTTCTAAGACGATTGCTGTTTTGGCAATTCTAAGGAAAAATCTATTAGATAATAAAAGTACTCAAATCTTATATACGGGTGAATTACCTGCTTATTTTGATGTTGACATTCTGAGGCAAACTTATGGGTATAAGTTTGAGTTAAGTAAAGTTGACGATGGAGAAGCGATTTCTCCATTTGAAGGCAGTACTGTTTTTATTTCGGAAGAAGATAAAATTCGAAACTTTAATGTTGCTCCAAATATTGATTTTTTTATCAGTCTTCATAATCAGCTGGGAAGTATCTTATTGGTGAATGGTGAAAAGAACGAGAGCTATATATCTGCTGTTCAACATGTCAGAAGGAGAGAGACAATTGCCATGACTCCTGCCAATTCCCTAACTGCCCTAAAGGTACTAGTAGAGCAGTCTTCTGTAGCGAATATGGAAAGCAGTGTAGATAGTAACAAAGCGCTTGTTTTAGATTCCATCGCAGCAGTTACGGGTACAAATACAAAAGCCCTCTTGGGTTCAAGTGGACTTTCTATTCAGTATGCTATTATGATGGGACTGATTCATGATGCGCAAGAAAATCATAAAGGAAAGGCGATAAAAATTATTGTTCCTCCAAATTGTTACGGCGGAACTAATGACCAAGCCAGAAGGGTAGCCGCTTGTGTTGCGAATGTTGCGGTTGTGGATCTGCCAGTAGATGGTGATAATAATATGGTCCAAAGTATTGATACTGTATTAACTAAGATAGCGCGAGAGGATGCTATCCCATACATAATCGCTGAAATCCCTACGAACCCAAGAGTCGAAGTTCCAGACTTGATAAAGTTAAAAGCCGTATTAAGTAAAAAACGAAAAACGACAACTGGTGACCAGGCTACTGATCCTGTATTTATTTTAGATCAAACCTTTTGTCCTAATGTGCTCTTTCTAGGTGAAGGTGAAATACTCTCTACTGTTAGAACTATTGCATATGTGAGTGGATCAAAATTCCCAAGTGGTGGACTGTGTACAGCCGGTTACTGTGTAGCCAATAAAATAGCAGAACCATTGATAGAAAAAGTAGAAATGCACCTTAGACTCTGCGATAATGAAGCCACAGATCTTCAGATAGAATTGTTAGCGAAGCAATTGCCTTCTATGAAGAAAAGAATTGCTGATGCATATAAAAATACGCGTGAATTTGTAAACCACATCGTGGATTCTTTACCAGGAGCAAAAATAAACTTCGTTTCAGAGGAGTTAGCAGAAGAAGGTTTTACGCCATCTGTGTTTTCATTAGACTTACCTACCAAGGGTCATAATGATCAAGAAAGAGAAACTTACAAAAGAGAATTGAATCACAAATTGATCAACTCAATGATCTCAGAAATTCCTAATGAAAGTAAGTTCTGTGTCAGTTACGGGCAGTTAAAAGGATGTTATTGGACGATACCTGCGACATCTACGCAAGGCACAACTAAAGAGGGTGACAAGGATTATATTGTCCGCGTATCACTTGCTCCTGAAATGGATGTTGACCTTCATAAAAAAGTGTTTTCAGAATTTGTTGCGGGTATTGAACCCAAAGAAGTCGTGTAAACGTCTAGATTCTATTAAACTGCTTTTATTTAAGTCATTAAGGTGTACGCTATCCTTATTATTTGCGTCTATATTGTATAATATGATTTTACATTATGGAGCAATTTAAACTTTACTGTATAATTTTGTTTTTAGCATTTTCTCCCGTTGAGATTTTTGCTCAAGAGAATTGTTTTTTATCAGATCCGCTAATAAGTCAGATAGTCAGAATTATAGTAGCAAACAAGTTAGAGCCTACGATGATTATCCATTCATTTTTGGTCAATTAGATACTAATACTTGGGTGCTCATAGATGAAGACGCTAATGTTATTCCTGGTGCAGAGATTACGAATAGTCAAAAGTATATTAGGTTTCAGGTTTCTAAGCTGAAAGACTATATGTTCATGGGAATAGAACAAAATCATATTTATACCGAAGAGGGTGAGTTGCTTTTCAGCTTTGATAAAGACAAAGAGTTAGCTCAAATAATAAGAGATGGCAATGAAATTGAAAACGCTTACTTTGTAATTAAACCATTTGATTATAAAGCGAGTAAAGAGAAGGGGTTTGATGTTTATAACTGCCTATTCAAAAGCTACAAATATGTCCGTATTAATAGTTTTGGCCAAATGGAGTTTGAACAAGATGAGAGGAAATACTTTTTAGGTTTGCCTCGATAAGAGAATTATTTCTACAGACTAGCACAGGACAAGCTTGTCTGCAGAATAACCTTACCTCCTACGACCAGAAAACTGCATGGCCTCACCTTTTCCGAAACTGTAACTATAACCTAATGTTATAAATCGTCCTCTCTGGCTAGATGAAAATATAAATAGATCTTCTTGATCTATAGTTACTTGTCTGACCCTAGAGGCAAAGATATCTCTGACACTAAAATTAAGAACACTTTTGCCACCTTTCAACTTATACTTCAATCCAAAATCTGCATAGAGGTTGTCGGATTGTATACCTTGTATCGTCTGTACTTCTGACTCATATCTTCCTGTAACTTCAACATCTAATGCTTTTGAAACCTTATATTTGGAAGACAATTTTCCGAACCATTGATTGGCTGTGAAATCAAAATTTTGATCACTGAGTTCTCCTTCTCTTATAAATAAATTATAGTTGGCATCACCATTGAAAACAAGTTTCTTGGATGGGGAATATTTGAAATTGGCTTCGATACCAGGCGCTTTATTAGTACCTATATTGAGTGGTCGCCAGAAATTAACACCATCTTCAAAATTAGAAACTCTATCTATCTTATCTGTTGTATAGCGATAGTAAATATTTGAATTGAAGGAAATTTTATCAAGGATGAATATAACTCCAGCTTCATAACTATCTGTATATTCAGGTAATAGATTTGGGTTTCCTACTCTTATATTAAAGTTGTTTCTGATATTGAAAAATGGATTGAGGTCCCATAACCTGGGTCTGAATATCCTTCTAGAATATCCGGCTTGAAAAGAAATGTTATCCGTAAACTTATAAGATCCGTGAAACGATGGAAATAAATTAGTGAAATTCTGATCGTTGCTTTCTGACGTATTAACTAAAAAAGTACGTAAGTCTGTATTCTCTACCCTGAGCCCTACTTTTATACCCCAGGCACTTCTCTCATATGCTGCAGTAGAATATACGCCAAGTACATTCTGGTCATACTCAAAAACATTGGTAAAGGATTCATCAACTACAAATTCTCCAAAACTGTCTTCGTTCCTTACTTCATAATCATTACTTACATTATTTATAAGATATTGGGCTCCTGATTCTAATGTCCACTTTTTATTCACAGGTATAGTATAATCCAGGTTGAAAGTATATTTTCCTTCATCAAAATTAGTAGCTGTACGTTGTGCAGGTTGATTATTAACACCTTGTATGAAATCATTGGTAAACGTAGATGACTGATCTTTGCCGAAGTACCTCCCTATTGCACTGAAAAGTAATTGATGCTCTTTGTTATCTTGAAACTCTCTTTTGTATTGTAGTTCGTATTGTAGTTTAGGATTAGTAGCATCTGTTTCTTCTCTTCTATTCCACTCACTGAGAAGCTGACCTTGATCACTGAATTGGAATGTCGTTTCTGAAGGTTGGTCCTCTACCTCATACTTAAGACTTCCTGATAGTGTCAGAACATTAAGTGGATTGATATAGTAATCAGCCCCTAAGTTAAAATTATAAAATATTTCATTTCTAAACTCCTCACCTATTGAAGATACCTCAGTACCATTCAAGATGTCACGATTAATGTTTTCCGTATCAGTAGGTAATTCTCTGTAACCCATTCCGGCTTGACTGAAAACATTAAACTTCTCAGAGCGGCGATTCATGCTCAAGCCTACACTATGATTATGGGGATAGCCCGTGTTTATTGAAACAGATCCATTCGTACCTTTCTTCTCACTTTTCTTCAAGATAATATTGATGATACCCGCTGTACCTTCTGCCTCATACTTAGCGGAGGGATTGGTAATCACTTCAACTTTTTCCATCATTTCTGCTGTAATGGTTCCTAGTGCATTACTGGAGTCATCAGACAATATTGAAGGTTTACCGTTGATAAGAATCTGTACACCACTAGACCCTCTCAGTGATACATCACCCTCCACATTTACATTTACGGATGGTACATTGTTAAGTACATCGAGTGCACTGGCGCCTGAAGAACTGAGATCACTTCCTACATTGAATACTCTTTTGTCAAGTTTGAATTCTGTTGTAGATCTTTCTGCTGACACCACAACCTCTTCGAGGACTTCAGAATCTTCACCCATATAAATATCACCTAACTGCACACGGTTATTCTGAAACTTTAAGTCTCGTATGATTTTCGTCTCTAATCCGATAAAACTCAACTCTAAATATACCGCATCAATTGTAATGTCGATACTGAATTGGCCTCCATTCTCAGTTGTAATACCATGGACAAGTTCGTCATCAGCGTTTTGTTTTGCTAATACAGTTACAAAATCTATCGGTGTCGCAGAAGACGCTTCCACAACTCTACCTTCTATAACGTATTGGGCATTGAGTTGTAGGACTAGAAACAAAACAAATAATGTGAGCACTGTTCTCATTCTGCGTTTTATTAAATCATCAAATAATCACAAAGAACTGCTTTTGAGAGGTTAAAAAACAATAATTCATTTAAATAATTTAGAGCAATTGAGTTTCAGTGATAACTGTGATCAGCACAGAAACAATAGCTTTGCTTTAACAAAACTTTGTGTTCTGATTTAACAAGTCATTTTGTCTAGGTCTATTATTGTAGTTAAATTCATGCTGATCAATTATAACCATGGATTATGGTAAGACGAAGCCTCTTTTATTTTCTTGTAGCATTCTCGATTAGCTCATGTGCAACCTCAACAAAAGCACTAGAAAAAGGCCAATACAACAAGGCCATAAGAATTGCTAAATCTGATTTGAAAAAAGGCAAAAATGTAGCTGAAAGTATTTCTATTCTAAATGCAGCAAGCAACCAAGTCGTAGATCAAGCAATCGCAGAAAATCAGCCAAAACTAGAAAGTCCTGAAGTCAATGACTGGATCAAAGTGCAAACCAACTTTTATACAATACTTGAAAATATCGGCGAAGCCAATCAACTGTCAAAAGGAAACGTGTCAGAACCATACGACAAACTCTGTGAGCAAAAAAGTGTCCTTGATTACAGAATAGCAGATCATTTCTATCAGGAAGGAGCAGTGTTTCTAGATACATATCATACCAAAAAACAAAAACTAGATGCAAGGGAAGCATATGAAAAGTATAAAAAATCACTAGACTATAGCGGAGATAAGTACTTTCCAGATATCATTGACAAGATAGCGGATTGCATAGCCTACGGGAGAGTATATTATAAGTCTTACGATTACAATCCTGGTCATACCATTTTCTTCAAGCCTCTTCCTAAAGAT
>JALZVB010000285.1 GCA_023300835.1 Saprospiraceae bacterium
ATCAATAAGAATATGTTTAATACCTAAATCTACCAGGTATTGCATGGCACTATCTTCTATATATGGTGGATTGGTACCAGAGTAGTCCCTATTTAGCTTAGAAATATCATTGGGTAAGGTTCTAATAACAAGGGCTTCGGTATTATTGTCATTAAGTAACTCAGTGAGTTCTTTCCTAGTAATTACTAGATCTTCTTCTGACTGCGTGGGAATTATAGTTATGAGTCGGGAGATAAAATGGAACTGTTTCAGTGATTGATTAACCGATTGTTGCTCTGATGTGATATGACCTTGACATTCTGTATGTGTCCCATTTCCATGCGGATTGAGTTGTACATTATAGAAATTAACGGGTGCTCCTTCATTAACAGAACCTATAAATTCTCCATCTGTAAATGGTTCTGTTACCACCGGCGGTGCATAGAAACATCTTACTTGACCTAATGGAATAGAAATATCTACTGGTTTACTCAGGTCTGTAGTGTATTCCGTTCCCTTATATGCGATAGTTGTTTTCACTATAGTTCTATGTTCTTAAGTTGCTTGTAATAATCTGAAAGTGGAATCTCAGCATAATTATCGTCCGCACACATTCTCAGTAATAATTCATCTTGTTTTCTACCTTGGGCTTTAGCAACTGCGTAAGACAATTCGGGTCTGAAAGTTACCAAAGAATACTTAGAATAGTAATCATCATAAGTTTGTTCCAATTGCATTTCTATTTTTCGCTTTCTTATAAAGGCTTGGTCATCGACTTTATCTTGCATTTCTTGAAAATTATCTAACGCTAAGTCTGCAATGGCATCCGCATTTTCTTTCCTAGAATCTTCAAACGCTTTTAATATTTCAGCCCAATTTCCATCATGCAATTCTACGAGGTCATCGAAGACCCTTACATCTTCAAAAGCGGCATTCATACCTTGTCCATAGAATGGCACTATCGCATGAGAGGCATCTCCCATGATCATTGTTCTACCATAAGCTTGCCATGGGTAGCATTTAATCGTGCCTAATGTACCTACTGGATTTTCAAAATATTCCGTCAAATAATCAGGCGTATGTGGCAAAAGAGAAGGGAAATTCGTCTCGAAAAAACCTCTGACTTGTTCCTGGGTTTTCATATTATTAAATCCTATATCAGATTCATACGGATGAAACATCGTAAGTGTAAAACTCCCATTCTTATTAGGCAAAGCTATTATCATAAAGTGTCCTCTCGGCCAAATATGTAAGGCGTTCTTCTCAATTTTCCAGTCTTTAGTTGCTGATGGCGGAATCGTAAGTTCCTTATATCCATGCCTGAGAAAGTCCTGTGAATAATTGAACAACAGCTTAGTCGTTTTACCCATCATAGCTTTTCTAACTACTGAGCCCGCTCCATCTGTTCCAATTACAATCGCTCCCTTGTCAGTATGCTTCTCGTCAGTAGTTCTATCCGTATATTCTACCTCCGCATTTTCTAAATCAACCTTAGCTACATTACAGTTGAATCTGAGTTGGACATTTTCCATAGCCTCGGCTTCATTAAGCAACATCATATTAAGACCTGGTCGAGAGACAGAATTGATATAGTCTTCTGATCGGCCACTATAAGCTGAGAAAAAAGAATCGCCGCCCAACGGGTGGATCATTCTACCTTTCATAGGAATACAATCTTCCATTACTTTATTCCTCAAGCCTACTCTATCCATCGCCATAAGACCACGGGCTGATAGCGCCAAATTTATAGATCGACCAGCATCATGGTAGTTCTTTCTCATGTCGGCGCTTTTCTCGTAGACAACAACTTTATAACCTCGTTGTGCCATTCTTAATGCTAATAATGATCCGCAAAGTCCTGCGCCTACTATGATTAATTTGGATGGGGATGGTGTCATATTTTATTTATGGTTTTTAATCGTTTATAGGTTACTTAAAGTCATAATACAGAAATAGTGCATTAATTTACCAGGCCTTATCATCTTTGAATTGTTTGGCAAAGTAATTATCGAATTTAACATTTCAATTAAGTAATAATTTGAAAAATGATCAATGTTTTCAGTTTAGCATTTGCCTGCCAGCATGGCTTTCATTTTTTTCATCGAAAAAAAAACGAAACAAAAAATTCTAGGCTGTACCAATTTCTCAACGCTAATCCAATTTTTGATAACTAAACATCTGCAAACTCCTCCCAAGAGGTCGTCAAACAAGCATCTGTTTTTAACGTTATCAAAAGTCTCCTTAGCTAAAATAGCTAATGCCGGTGTTAACAGTTCTTCGGATCAAATGTTCTTCAATGTTTCAATTCCGGAACGCAATAATTCTACAAATTTGTAGACATCTTGATAGCTGTTATACATAGCTATGGGTGCAATTCTTATTACATCTGGCTCTCTCCAATCAGCTATTACACCGTTTTCTGCTAGATAATTAAATAAGGCTTTACCATCATTATTAATCAATAAGGACAATTGACTTCCTCGTTTGTCTTTATCTCTAGGAGTTATTATAGTGATGTTATCAGAGTTTAATTCATCCACGCAGTACTCTAGGTATCCTGTCAGTTGAATTGATTTCTTTCTTAAGTTATGAATACCGGCTTCATCAAATAATTTTAAAGATGCCCATATAGCTGCCATTGATAAAATCGGTGGATTACTCAATTGCCAAGCTTCTACAGTAGGTATGGGTTCGAATGCATCTCGCATTTTGAATCTGGTATCTTTACGATGTCCCCACCAACCTTCAAACCTAGGAAGATCTGTTCTACCATGATGACGCTTATTGACAAATACCCCTCCTAGAGATCCTGGACCTGAATTAAGATATTTATAGGTACACCATACGGCAAAGTCACAAGACGACTCCGACAAATCCAACGGTACATTACCTGCACCATGAGCACAATCAAATCCGACGACACAACCTGCTTTATGACCCCAACTTGTTATTGCCTTCATGTCAAAAAACTGACCTGTATAGTAGTTTGTGTTTCCTAATAATATCAATGCTATCTCAGAACCTTGCTCATCAATTACTTTCTTGATATCCTCATCATGCAACAATGTTTCTCCAGGTCTCGCCTTGAGTTCTATCAGGCAATCTGTCGGATCTAAACCATGAAATTTTATCTGAGAAGCTGCACCGTATTTATCTGATGGAAATGCATCTGCTTCTATCAATATCTTACGGC
The DNA here is from genome assembly GCA_023300835.1 of Saprospiraceae bacterium. Lineage (GTDB taxonomy): Bacteria > Bacteroidota > Bacteroidia > Chitinophagales > Saprospiraceae > RFSX01. Next base: position 3,173 of record JALZVB010000285.1, read on the forward strand.
GCTTACCTGATGGTCTGTAGAAAGAAACCATCATAAGGTGAAGGTTTACCGTTAAGGTATTCATTACAACAACCTCTTCTGGGCTAGCTCCGACGACTTTAGCCATAGCTTCTGAGAGAAATTCATGATATGGCAGCCAAGGATTTTTTGCATGGAAATGACCTTCTACACCGTAGGTTTTCCAATCTTGCAACTCTTGCTCGAGTGCCTGTTGTGTACTTTTAGGCTGTAGGCCTAATGAGTTTCCACAAAGGTATATGTAAGGTTTTCCGTCCTTCTTATGAGGTAAATGAAATTTTTCTCTGAATGACTTCAAAGCATCTTCCTCGTCCATTTTTTTGGCGAAAGCCAAATCATTTCTATACTCCATTTTCTAAACTATCTTAAGTCGCTTTTTTAATTCTGTGTCATTTTCTGCTCCTAAC
>JALZVB010000286.1 GCA_023300835.1 Saprospiraceae bacterium
AACCCGCTAAGAGGGAGTTTAAGCAAACAAATACAAGTGTAATAAACGTATAAAGCTTAAACCATACTTGACCAAACAATGCCTGTACAGCTTCGTAACTCACTTCGGTTTGACCTAAAAACCAGCCTAACATCACCAAAGCATAGAGAATAATAAGTGCGTTACTAACGCGCTGAAATACCCATTGACGAACACCATTACGGCTCTTTTCCGCTGCTGTCATGCCCATATTGTAACTCCCGCTAAAACACTGAGTAATGCTCCTAAAGCGATGACTACCCAGGAGATCATTTTACCTCCAGCAAAGTCTTCACAAAAGCCAAAGTCTTGAATAATGTGCTTAGCTGTTGCTAAACAATATACTGCAAACGCTGTTAACACACCCCAAACAATAAACTGAACTAGAAAGTTAGATGCTATAGCATCTTTAACAGCACTAAAGTCTTCGAATGAACCTAGTGCAAAACATAGCACTACCAGATAAAAACCAAGGCCAATCCAAGAAATAACACCACAGATACGATGCATGATCGATACTATAGCTGTAATTGGAAAACTCACCGTGGTCAAATCGAGATTGACTGGACGATTGTCTTTCATTTGTTTCTCCACTATGGGGGATAGCGATTAAATCAATAGTAGTACTGGTAGTTACCTACCAGTACCGAGAGCTTATTACCAACCGGTAATTTCTTTTAAGCCAGCGCCAATATCAGCAAGGCTACGTACCGTTTTAACACCGGCACTTTCAAGTGCTGCAAATTTCTCATCAGCAGTACCTTTACCGCCAGAAATAATCGCACCAGCATGGCCCATACGCTTACCTTCAGGTGCAGTTACACCAGCAATGTAAGAAACAACAGGCTTAGTAACGTTATCTTTGATGAAGGCAGCAGCTTCTTCTTCTGCAGTACCACCAATTTCGCCAATCATAACGATAGCTTCAGTGGCTGGATCATCTTGGAATAACTTAAGAACGTCAATAAAGTTAGTACCGGGAATAGGATCACCGCCAATACCAACACACGTTGACTGTCCAAAGCCATAGTCAGTGGTTTGCTTAACCGCTTCATAAGTCAAAGTACCTGAACGCGATACAATACCGACTTTACCTGGCTTGTGAATGTGACCTGGCATAATACCAATTTTACATTCATCCGGTGTGATAACACCCGGGCAGTTTGGCCCAATAAGGCGCGTGCTAGAACCTTGCAAAGCGCGCTTTACTTTCACCATATCCAAAACAGGAATACCTTCGGTAATACACACAACCAATTCTAGCTTGGCATCAATCGCCTCTAAAATAGAATCTGCAGCAAACGGAGGCGGCACATAAATAACAGAGGCATTCGCCCCGGTTGTATGAACAGCTTCATCCACTGTGTTAAAGACTGGCAGACCTAAATGATCCATCCCCCCTTTACCGGGCGTTACGCCACCCACCATGTTTGTACCATATTCCATTGCCTGTTCACTGTGAAATGTTCCTTGAGAACCTGTGAAACCTTGGCAGATAAGTTTTGTATTTTTGTTTACTAAAACGGACATAATGACCTTATTTTTATTGTTATAATTTTTGTTTTCTTTCAAGAAAACCCTTTGCACAAAAGCCACAAAAGGATTTTCTTATTTAATAGTTAGAGCAAGAAATGATTAAACAGACACGACAGGGCTCATGATTCTTGCACGTGCAATCCAGTCACTCACGTCACTTACCGTCGGTACCGTCGGTGCAATAAGTTGTTTACCAGCACTATTCACACGTTCCATTTCATTTTGCAGATGACTTGCATCACCACGCCCTAGCTCACCAACAGTTTGAACGCCAGCCGCATAAGCCAACTCCGCATATTGATGATCAATGCCTTCGACACGCAATAGATCAGACATAGATGCCCAATCATGTAAAGGCTTCACTAGAATGTTTAGCTCTGTTGCGGCTTCTTCACGTTGCATCGGCTTGTGCAATTTACGCAAGTAATCACCAACCGTTGGAACACCGTAACCACGGAACAGATTACCTGTCTGCGGGCCGATGCCTTCCAATGTTTCAATCGCGTATGCGTCTGAGTCCAAATCAACATCTGTATCAAGGTTGATTGTCACCGTGTCATCATAATCAGAGACAAAGCCTGCCGCTGCTGCGACGGGCGCCGCCGCTACTGCTGCTGTTGCTGAAGTTGTATCGCACGTTGCGTCTGCACAATTTTTGTTCTTCTTACAGCAGCCACATAATTTACAAAGCAACCAACCAATTAAAAGCCCCAGTAGAAAAGCTACCAGTAAGCAGAATAAGATTTGTGTAATAAGATAAGTCATATTTATTTCCTCGCTATGAAATATTTAAATTTATTTTTTAAAAACTTTGAATTCGATACGTCTATTTTGCGCACGTCCATCAGATGTTGCATTATCTGCAATCGGATCATTAGGCCCATGACCCACAACACGAATTTCTTGGCGCACGCCTTTAGACATCAAATAACGCCCAACAGATTTCGCACGGCTCAAGCTCAATTGTCTATTGCCTTCCAAGTCACCAGAACTGTCCGTATAACCATTAATGCTAATCACTGCGTCTTTACATTCTTTTGCAGCGGTCGCTAAACGGTTAAGCAGACCATAACTTCCTTGTTTGATTGTTGCTCTTGAAGAGGCAAAATTAATTTTTTCTGCTTCTAACAATTGCGCCAAGTCATT
>JALZVB010000287.1 GCA_023300835.1 Saprospiraceae bacterium
GTAACAATGACATTTTTGAGTGGAATAAGCGCCTCTAGATTATTATATACTTTCATTGAAATTATAGCGTATAATTGGACACAAAAGTATCAATATATAAGTAATTATGTGAGAAATGTATTGAAGATAAATAACTATGTTTGTAACATTATATTGAATGTTTCTGACAACCTCGTGTAGAAAAATTTGTTAGCAAAATATGACCATCGACAATAACAAGGTATTAAACTCACTCAGACAAGTAATCGATCCAGATTCTGGAAACGACATTGTATCAATGAAATTGATTGAAAACTTCAGGATAAAGGAAGATAATATCTCTTTTTCTATAAATACAGCAGGTCTCGATGAAGCCAATAAATTCAAATTACACGATAAAGTAAGCACGGCTGTTCTTACTTTGTATCCATCTGCTAAGCTTGACATACATTTTCTCAATAAAGATAAAGCAGGAGGACTTAACCATATTAAGAATATAATAGCTGTCGCATCTGGCAAAGGCGGGGTAGGAAAGTCAACTGTTGCTACCAATCTGGCACTAGGGATTCATAAGTTGGGCGGAAGAGTAGGTATTATCGACGCTGACTTATATGGCCCATCTATTCCTACGATGTTAGGTTTGACGGGACAGAAACCTGTTATCAAAGAAGTCTATGGTAGACACAGGATAATGCCTCTAGAAGCGTATGATATTCCGGCAATATCTATCGGAAATATTGTAGAACCTGAGCAAGCAGTTGTTCTACGTGGACCTAGGTTGGGCGGTATTATTAAGCAATTTATTAACGAAGTTGTGTGGCCTGAGTTAGATTACCTTATAATTGATTTACCACCAGGGACCGGGGATATACAGTTGACTTTAGTGCAAACTATTCCTGTTACCGGTGCCGTAATTGTAACTACACCGCAAGAAGTAGCAGTTGCAGATGCGGTAAAGGCTATGAATATGTTCGGACTTGACAATATTAAGGTGCCTATTTTAGGTGTTGTAGAAAATATGTCCTGGTTTACTCCAGATGATATGCCTAATAAGAAATACAAAATATTCGGTGAAGGTGGGGGTAAAAAACTGGCAAAATTATCCAAAAGTGCACTTCTAGGCCAATTACCACTTATTACAGATATAAGAAAAGCAGCCGATAGCGGTGTACCTATTGTAACACAAGACGGCCATCCTGCTCAGAAGCACTATATGGATATCTGTAAAAATGTATTGCGACAACTCGCAGTCAGAAATGAAATGTTGCCACCAACTAAAATTGTAGGTATGAATACACCTACTCATTGATAGAATTAATATTGTAACTTTAACCCATGTCAAAAACTGAAAAGGAGAATTTAATTCTAAAGGTAGATGAAGCGCTTAATGCGATCAGGCCACATCTTGCAGTAGATGGAGGAAATATAGAGATTGTAGACATCACGGATGATTTTGAAGTGCATATCAAATGGCTAGGAAATTGTATAAATTGTTCTATGTCTGCTATGACAATGAAAGCAGGTGTTGAACAAACTATAAAATCTAAATTTCCACATATTAAATCAGTTACAGCTGTAAATGGAATAACGGCATAACATCATGAATAAGAAGGCACTTTATAATAACATAAGGAAAAAGGACTCCTTTCTATGCATAGGATTGGATACAGATCTAGATAGAATACCAAAACATCTTCTCGATCTAGATGATCCGATATATGCGTTTAATAAAGCTATTATCGATGCCACCAGTCATTTATGTGTTGCCTATAAACCGAATACCGCGTTTTATGAAACCTATGGCCCCCAAGGTCTTATTTCTTTAAAGAAAACGATCGACTATATTCCTGATGACATAATGGTTATCGCTGACGCTAAAAGAGGTGATATTGGTAATACTTCAAAGATGTATGCCAAAAGCTTCTTTGAATATTATGGTGCAGATGCCATAACAGTGGCACCATATATGGGCTATGATTCCGTGAAACCATTCTTAGATTATGATGGTAAATGGGTCATTATATTAGGTTTGACATCTAATAAAGGAAGCCAAGATTTCCAGCAGTTAAAACTTGAAAATGGCTCAAAATTATACGAATCTGTATTGAAAACTACAGCAAATTATGGAAGTACAGAAAATACAATGTTTGTAATAGGGGCGACCCAATCTGAATATATAGCAGAAGTAAGATCTATTGTTCCAGATCATTTTTTCCTTGTCCCTGGTGTAGGTGCCCAAGGAGGCAGTTTACAAGAAGTCGCTGACAATGGCATCAATAATTATGTAGGTTTACTTGTTAACTCATCTCGTGGAATAATATATGCAAGTCCGGATAAAGACTTCGCTGAAAAGGCGGCTGAGAAAGCAGCAATTTTACAAACTCAAATGAAAGAGATTCTTAAACAAAAGGAGTCCATTCTAGAACCTTTTGCACAATAATTCTACAAAACTAGAAATGTACAATCTCAACATTCACATGTGAATAGATGTAATTTCTGATTATCACATCCGCTTCTGGGTTAATATTCTCATATCTTATACATTCCTTTAACTCTTCTATGCCATAGATGGCATCTGCTTTATCTATATAACCATAACCTCTGTAATGCCCATTTTCAATAAGAAAGACAGCTCTTTCATCATCATTTCTACCGTTCTCTAATACCACGAAATTGTCTTCAAAGATCTTATTTACAATTTTGAGGCTTTCCATAAATCTTTCATTGTAATAAGCCGGCGGTTCTTCTCCTATACAAGCACCTTTGCATTTGCGTAAGCCGTGGTTAAAACAACTTGTTGTAGATTTATCTAGTCCGTTAACTTTAGGGCAGAGGTTAAATTGTTCTCCAATTGTTTCGATATGAGCTAAGGCCGACTTTCGTGAGCCATAGAAAGACAGAGGATTTATAGCACTTTTGGATGTTACAACCTTATATGAATAGTAACCACTTTTATCTGCTGATTTAGTTATTGCATAATTGTAGTGTCTTGTTTTCTGTAACTTATTTATCGAAGGTTGAACATCTTTAATCTCTCTAGATTCTTTTATAAATGCGGCAAGTTCACTTCCCGTTATTTCATACGTAATATCAGCAACTTCATTGAAAAGCTTGTCTGTCTTCTTAGTATGTTTAGCAAAATGTTGGCGGATTCGTTTTCTGATATTTATGCTTTTGCCAATGTATATGACAAAACCCTTTTGGTTAGACATATAATAGACACCGCAAGCTTCAGGGAGTTTATCCACCATACTTATGTCTAATGCTCTAGGTAATTTGCTCAAGGTCATAGAATCATTGACAAGTACTCTTATTGTCTCGTTACTATCTTGAAGATCAAATATCTTCTTTAGAATAATTGTCGTCGCCCAAGCATCATCAAATGCTCTATGCCTACTATTTACCTCTATCTTAAAGTATTTAATAAGATTTCCTAAGCTATAGGACTTTAATGAAGGAAAGGCTTTTCTACTCAGCTTAACCGTACATAGAAGTTTCTTTGTGTAAGTATAACCTAGACTGCTGAACTCTTGGCGTAGAAAATGATAATCAAACCTTACATTATGTGCCACAAAAACGGCTCCATCAGTTATCTCGATGACTTGCTTGGCTACTTCATAGAATTTAGGCGCACCTACAACCATATCATTTGTGATTCCAGTGATTCTTGTAATCGTAGCTGATATATGCCTTTCAGGATCGACAAGCGTCTGGTATTTATCAATGACTTTCTCTCCATTATGAAGCACTATTCCTATCTCTATAATCCTATCACGAGTAGGTACACCACCTGTGGTCTCGAGATCAACTATAGCGTATTTTTTATTCATTTATATAATTGTACAAAAACAAAATGCCTCATATTATATACAATAATAATGTGTTATTATATATATCTTTCAGTTTCTAAACATATTCTATTCCATGAAGTTTATCTGCACAGTAACCACGATGTTTTATTTCACCATACAATTTTGTTGTTTTTGTATGTGCAGTAGCAGCCCATCTAACAATATTGTAGTTCCCAAGAGTGAATCAGCTCATAGGATTGTCGTTGGGGCTGAGAAAACAGAAACCTATTTTCCGCAATTACTTAATAAGAAAATATCAGTTGTTGTAAATCATTCCAGTAGGGTAGGTCAGACCCACCTGGTAGATACTTTGCTTTCTACAGGTATAAATATAAAGAACATTTTTTCTCCAGAACATGGATTCAGAGGTACCGCCGATGCTGGAGAATCTATTAATGATGGTACGGATAGTAAAAGTGGTTTGCCAGTTTTTTCTCTATATGGCAAGTATAAGAAACCTTCACCGGAAAAACTCAATGGCGTAGAGTTGATCGTGTTTGATATACAAGATATAGGTGTGAGATTCTATACTTATATCTCAACACTTCACTACATAATGGAAGCTGCAGCTGAGCAGAACATTCCCGTTATTGTATTAGATCGACCTAATCCATTGAGACATATTATTGATGGCCCAGTGTTAGAACGTCCTCTTAAAAGTTTTGTAGGTATGCATCCTGTACCCGTTCTATATGGCATGACAATAGGAGAATATGCTCGTATGATCAATGGCGAATCATGGTTGCAAGATGGAATAAAATGTAACTTAACAGTAATCCCAATTGATAATTACGATGAAGAATCAAGATATATTCTTCCCATCAAACCTAGTCCTAATCTCCCTAACAGCATAGCTATAGGGCATTATCCATCACTGTGCTTTTTTGAAGGTACTTCTTTAAGTATTGGTAGGGGTACTGATTTTCCTTTTCAAGTAATTGGTCATCCAGAACTCTTGGAGCAACCTTTTCAATTCGAACCAAGATCTACATCAGGTGCCAAATATCCTAAACATGAAGATGAAGTTTGCTATGGATTTGATCTAAGAAAAGTTATGCCTGATCAACAAAAACTAAACTTAGATTATCTTATAAACTTCTATCAACAATGTCAAAAACATCACATCACATTTTTCAATGAAAACAACTTTTTTGACCTACTGGCTGGGACGGAATCGTTAAGGAAAATGATCATTGATGGATTGGATGCCGACTCTATAAGAGCATCATGGCAAGAGAATATTGAAGGATTTGAACTGGTAAGAAAGAAATACTTACTCTATTAGAATGATATTTTGAGCTGAGCTTTGATATCAGTTTTAGTATCACCGACTATAAATTCTTGCCCACTTCCATGCGTATCATTCAATTTGTAGGTTCTGGCCCACCTTAATTCTCCAGTTAATCTACGTCCTAATTTGTGTCTGTAGTTGATGTAATAACGGAAACCCTGGCCAAAATACGAAGGAATAGAGAACTCATATAAAATGGAGTTTTCGTAAGAAAATACGCGGCTATCAAAATCATCTACATCAAACAAAGCAAATCTAGTGGTAAATGAATAAGGCTTGCCAAGGGGTTTAAAAAGTACATCTTGGTATAATAGCGTACCTGTTGAAGAAGTGTTTCCGTGATTGATATGTGTAAACTCTAAACGCGTTCTGAATTCTAATCCTTTAGAAACAACATTACTGAAGTGGAATCTTATTTTTTTCTTATCTCGTACTTGAGGGCTATTTATTTTTTGCCCTTCCGTTAATAAGTCAATACTTTTTCGCTCTTGAAAATATTGAACATATGCAGATAGCTTTCTCTTAATTCTGTAATCAACTCTAACATTATATTCTGTTCCACCTGCAGGTTTTCCTACCTGAAACCTTAGCCATGGATTGTTCCACATATCAGCATATGTTCTTATTGTCCAATTTTTATTTATCAGAAACTCAAGCCCCATATAAACCCCATTCTCATTCTCTACAGTTGATCCTTCACCAAAAGCATTAGATCCAATAGAATGATAATCTATGCCGTAATTTCTATAAAGTAGTGCAAAGTTTAGTCTTCTGTCTAGACCTATGAGTGCTCCGACTAGGTGAGCCTGACCACCGTTAGAGGACATGGCACTTTCTCCGAATAAGTTAATATTCCTGTACCTGTAGCTATAATCTATACTCCCATTATGCAAATTGGTACCGTTAAACCTAAACTGACTATACGTATCCGTATTACGTACTACAGGCTGATCAAACAAATGAGACATTTGATTAATAGAAACATGACCATTTTTAGAACCGAATCTTAATTGACTTCCAAATGCTGTCAACTCTACGACGCGTCTGTCTTCTAACTCATTCTGAGTCCTATGGAGACCACTCGTCAAGAGTGAAGAAAAGAAAAGTTCAGGTGTCTCATCATCGATATCTCCTTCTCTAATATTGCCATCTCTCAAGGTCCTACTCCCCAAAAAACTAACTTCTATGTTTTTTCCGATACCTAAACTAGCTGCACCTCCTCTAAAGAATCCGTTCTCATTGACAGAGCTGTAAGGTCTTATAACACGGTTACCTCTTTTAATTTGCATAGAAAAAGCACTCTTACCACCTCCATACCCAGAATTACTTATAAGTCCTTGCCCAAGAGAAAAAGTAAAATCCCCGATTGCTAATGCACGTAAAGTACTGCTATAATCTCTCAGATAAATATGGGCACTGGCGTAATCAGGTCCATTTAACCATATTTTTTCTCCTTCGTCTTTTTCTAGTATGAAGCCAAATTGAACTCTGTTTTCAAAGTTTCCTCTAAATCTGAGGTTAAGTTTGTTTTTATCACCACAATATTTTGACGGA
>JALZVB010000288.1 GCA_023300835.1 Saprospiraceae bacterium
ATTAATTTGAAAACAGAAAATTATAAATAATATTGAGATAATTCTAAACATTGAATTTGAATAAAACAATTTGAAAATTCTTTAGTAAGCATTTGTATTTAGCGAGTCGTTAAGACAATGACTATAAGAGCAGTCTGAAATTAATTTTTTAATAATTTCAAAATCTGCTCACTTCCATCGTTAAGCGTCACTTGCAGTATGTATAAACCAGTATTAAAATTTGACATATCTATATCCTTATATTGATCGGTAAATTCAAAAGCCTTTGATCCATCTATATTATACAAAACACCTGTTTTTACTGGCTCGCTAAGGCTAAAAGTTCCATTAACAGGATTAGGAAAAACAATAATATCATTTACATTATTTTCCAAATTCTCAAGGCCTACCGTTGTTAAATCTAAATGAAATGTAACATCGTAATTCCTGAATCTCGGTGTTGTACCAGAATCTGAATTGGTGAGTCCAGTTATTATAAACTCCATAGGTTGTGCCTTATCCGTAAATAATATAGGCGTATCGAATTCATATATCACATCATCTGCATCCCTAGTACTGGTATATTCAAAACTATGCGTCTTATCATCAATAGTCACATTAAACCTTGCTACATCTCCTTCTCTAGACCTTACTCTAAAGCTAATCTTCTTACATTCTACCGACTTGCCCGTTATACTTCTTACATTAGTAGTATAACCGTCTCCTCCTCCTTCTGTCGTCATTTGAATATAGGCTGCATTTACTGTTGCCCCTCCTAGTAATTCAGTATATACATTTTCACTTTCTGGTTCAAATTTCTGTTCTGCATCTACTGTATTAAGAACTATCTCAGGAATCTTAAGCTGATCCCATTCTTCTGATAGCACTAAAAAGTTATTTTCATCAATCATATTAAACACAATTGCAGTAGCATTTATAGGAACCTCTGCCGTTATAATATTTCCGTTTATAGTAGTTTCTTCCAATTCAAACCATTCATCGTCTTCTGCTGTTGTATTCTCTTTATAAAGCAACGTCGCAACAGCTATTTTAGCTTCACCAGGATTTTCTGTAATAGTCGCTGTAGCAATATTGTTATCTTGATTATAAGACACTGAAGCTACTGATGGAACAAGCTCTTGATGTGGCAATGGAGCATCCGGCCCAGTGTAATCAGGATTCCATGTTGGATATTCCGCATTATTATCTGTTAAAAAGGTTTCTAACTTAGTTATTAGTTCATCTTTTGTGGAAACAGGCATGTTATCTATAACATTAATAAACTCCTCTATATCATTAAAACTTCCGTCATCATTATATAATTGGAAAGCTTCATAGGAACCATCTATATATTTTTTATACAATTTATAATTACCACATCTAATAGCAGATTTTGATTTATCATCATTTGCATTAGGGTAATGCCAAAAAAGGTCAGTTCTTTCATTTCCATTAACGTCAGTTACTATTGTAGATTCTCCTTTTAAAAGTGGAGTCAAATCAACTCCATCAAAATCGTCAGCTAAATCATCAGCTATCGTAGTTCCTGTAAGTGATAAAATAGTAGGGAAAAAATCTAATCCATTAACAACATTGTCAAATTCATTAACTGGAATATCAGGACCTGTTATTACTAAAGGAACCCGAATCCCTCCTTCTTTTGCACTTGTTTTCCCTAAATCTAATGGAAAATTATCTGTAACAATTTCATCTCCGTCCATTTCGGAAGCCCCGTTATCTGATGAAAATAGTATGTACGTAGTTTCAAATAATTTTTTCCCAGGATTTCTAGGATCGTCTGTTGCTTTTAAATAATCTACTACCCTACCTAAACTCCAGTCTAAGGTCCCTACCATAGCTCCATAATATGGATTTGAATGTCCTCCTGTTGTAATATCTGTATCTTCTGTAGGCACCTCAATGCCTAACTTTTCGCAGTAATAGCTTAACAAAGCTAAATCTCTTGTTTGAATAGGCGTATGAACTAAGTAGGTAGCCATATACATGAAAAATGGCTCCGATTTATTTTCCTCCATAAATGTAAGTGCATCCTCGGTTAACGAATCAAAAGGTCTTCCATCTGCATCAATCTGAAATTCGTCAGTTGGGTCATCTGTTGCATAATTAATCCATCGGTCTCCCATGTTTCTATGCATTCCTCTACTTGTAGACTGAGAACCAAAACCTTGATGTATCGCTTCCGGAAAACCATTAGGACCAGCTATATGCCATTTGCCTATATGAGAAGAAACATACCCTGCGGGACTAAGCGCCTCCGCAATTGTAGTTTCGTTTACATCTAATCTTCGTGGATTATAAGTGCCTAATATTTTTTCATCCGATATATTCCCAGAGCCAGGTAAATCACCGCCTGAGACTTGGATTAGTTTTGTTTTAACAGGATGCCTACCCGTCAACAAAGCTCCTCTTGATGGAGCACAGGTAGGCGCTGGAGAATATGCTTGAGAAAACTTAGCTCCCTCAGCAGCTAAGCTTAGCATATTAGGTGTTTCCCATGGAACAAGATCGCCAACATCATTCAATGGCGTATCCTGCCATCCTAGATCATCAGCATAAAAAATTATAACGTTTGGCTTAACTAAGTCTTGGCTATAAATTTCTGTTAAGAAAAACAGGCCAAACAACCAGAATAGTATAATATTTTTCATCTTTAAATTTGGTTTAAAATCCTTAAAATAGACTTAGTCAAAAATAATCTATAAACCGAAGGAAACCTTACTCTTATCTTTCAATTACTTTCTTTAATCTTGCATTTACTGTATTTAAATCAGC
>JALZVB010000289.1 GCA_023300835.1 Saprospiraceae bacterium
AGGTGTGACAGGTGTTAATGTTTACATATTTGAATGTGGGACTACAGATACATCACCAGGAAATGCTTTGGCATCAGATTCTACAGATGAAGATGGGCAGTATAAATTTGGTTCTGGAGAAGATGGTAACGCAGATATATGTTTAGATGCAGATAAGACTTACTTCGTTGTCTTTGATATTCCTAATGCAGTTGGAGAAGATCTAGAGGGCTATGAGTTTACAGAAGGAGATAGTGCTTCATGTGCAGGCGGTTCTGACTCTGATGATGTTAATCAAGCAACAGGACAATCTGATTGTTATGATCCTGAAAATGGAGATGCAACAGATGGCGATGGTGACGAAAATGTAGATGCAGGTATTACAGGTTGTCAAGATATGGGCGGTACGGTATTCTTTGACAATAATGCAGATGGATGTCAAGATCCAAGTTCTGAGGCAGGAGTTGAAGGTGTAACGGCTTACATATACAATTGTAACGAAGCTAATCCGACACCAGCTAATGCATTAGCAACAACAATGACAGATGCAGATGGAGATTATTTATTCGGTCCTAAAGAAACGGACTCGTCTAAAATATGTCTTGATAGAAATGAAAGTTATTATGTCGTATTTGATATACCTAATGCCGCTGGAGAAGCGCTAGAAGGTAATGACTTTACGGACGGAGACAGTTCTAGTTGTGCAGGTGCAGATAACAGTGATGATGTTAATCCTAGTAATGGACAATCAGGCTGTTATAATCCTAACGATGATGACGGAACAGATGGAGATGATGACAATAGTGTGAATGCGGGTATCGGAACAGTAGATGTTGCTTTAGTGAAAACTATAGTCACTCCAGCACCTTATGCTTACAATCAGGCAGTGACTTTCCAGATCGAAGTATTTAATCAAGGATCAGTTGACCTACACAATGTAAAAGTCAATGACTTTATACCATGCGGATATAAATATGTAAATGCTGGAAATGAAGAATGGGCTTATAACGCAATTACAGGAATAGCAACGACAACTATAGCGGGACCTATAAAAGGACAAACGAGCGAAATTTTAAATATCACTCTAGAAGTTGTTCCTTGCTCTCAATCAGGTGCATATACTAATGTAGCAGAAGTAGAGAGTATGGCAGACAGAGATGGTAATGACATTACTGGGGCAGATATAGATAGTACTGGTGATGCGGATCCTGCTAATGATGTTGAGAACGATAACATGACAGGAAACGAAGGCGGAGATGAAGATGATGCTGATCCAGCAACTATTCAGGTCTTTGATTTAGCCTTGATTAAAGAATTGATTACACCACCTATGTATGAAGAAGGTGATGTACTAGAGTACAAGATTACCGTTGTTAATCAAGGTAACGTAGCAGCTACAAATGTAAAAGTATGGGATTACTTGCCAGCAGGCTTGTTATCTGATGTGACACAGAATACAGCATGGGATGCTACTTTAGCACCTAGCTATAGCCAGACGATTACAACTGTGATAGTACCAGGTGAATCTGCTAGCGTATCATTCTTTGGTATTATAAATTTTGTAGGAAATGATCAAGATGATTATGTGAATTTTTCTGAAATAGGTTCTGCAACTGATGCAGATGGAAATCCGCAAACTGATGCAGATTCTACTCCAGATAATGATCCTAATAATGACGGAATACCACTTGATGATCAATTAACTGATAAGGGTGATGAAGATGATCATGATGGAGAAGGGATAGATCTATTGGCAGAATTTATTCCACCATGTCCTAACATTTGTGATATGAAATGTATCAGTCAATTGAATGTAAGTTTAGATACATTATGTCAGGCTGTCGTAACGCCAGGAATGGGAGTTATTGGTCTTGGTGATGCATGTAACTATATTGGTTCGCCATATGTAGTGACATTAACAGACGCTAATGGAGTAGTGTTACCAGATAGTATTATCGGTATAGAATTATTGAATCAGAATATTACGTACAGTGTACAGAATACTGATCCGAGTTGTGGCAACAGTTGTTGGGGTAACATCTTGGTAGAGTACAAACACTTACCGCAGATAGAATGTCAAGATACGGTTGTGATGACTTGTGGTGCCTTAGACCATATGTGTCTGCCAGCGTTATTGACAGATTCAGGAAGTTGTGCTGATTCAGCATTTGAAGTATTTCTAGCGGATGAAGTAAGAGAACAATTGGACTGTGATCCAGACTTTACGCATATCGTCAGAAGAAGATATATAGCTAAAGACGGGTTAGGAAATGAATCAGAATGTACGCAAGTAATATACTTGGAGAGAATAAGATTAGGAGACGTTAAGTTCCCTACGATTACACAAGTAAGTTGTAGCGATACAAGTTTCGAATATGATGAAGCAGGACATCCATTACCATGGTTGCCGGATGCAACGACAGGTAGATTGTCAGGTGTGCCATTATTATGCATGACACCAGCAACAGGATCAGGAACAGCGTTGTTCCCAGGTACGGGATCAGGAACAGGATACAACGGAAGCATGTGTGTGGACGGTATGGTTATACAAGGTCCAGGAGAACCAGCATTAGTGCCGATGATGCCAGGAAGTGCGATTGTATGTAATGCAGTTGTATTGTATAATGATATCGAATTACCATCACCAGGCTGTACAAAAAAGATCTTACGTACATGGGAGATCAGAGAATGGTGGTGTAGCGGGGAGACATCAAGAGGTTCGATACAGAGTATAGAAATCATAGATGATGCGGCACCAGAGATTACATGTCCAGCAGACTTTACAGTAACAACAAATGACAGTTGTGCAGGTGACGTAGTAGTGCCAGCGATAGCAGCTACGGATGGATGTGGTAATGGAATTATTGTGACCATAGATTATGGATTTGGCATTCTAAGAGAGAATGGCGGGATGGTAGAATTGGCAGTGGGTAATAACCCAATACTATATACAGTATCTGATTCATGTTACAACCAGACGTCATGTACAATGGATATCATGGTTCGAGATAATACAGAACCGATAGCAATCTGTGAGAGAAACACTGTAGTAAGTATAAGCGGCGATAACAACACGAGAGCAGCGGCAATTGTATTTGACGATGGTAGTTTTGATGAATGTGGTAATGTTGAGAGTTGTGCAGTTAGAATGGATGTATTACAAGAATTCAGAGATCTTTCAATAGATACAGTATTCCAGGGCACAGAGTATGTGTTACTATCAAGAATGACTGGTGGTTGTACAGATGACTATACAAGTAGTATAGAATTGGACGGTAACCAATATGTGTCAGAAGAGGATTTATGTACAGAATATGTGAAGTTCTGTTGTATAGATGCCAACACTGATGTGATGGTAGTTTATCAAGTTTCAGATAAAGGTGGCAACACAAGTATCTGTATGGTAACAGTAGAAGTACAAGATAAGTCAATCGCTCAGATGACTTGTCCTTCAGATACGATGATAGATTGTAGAGTTGTTTACGATGTAAATAATTTAGGATTACAGTTTGGGACAGCAACGTTATCTGATAATTGTGCATCGACACAGGTTCCAGTTGAGACGACAACACCGGTCGTTAATCAATGTGGAATAGGAGAAGTAACAAGATTGTTTGAGTTGAAAGACGGAGATGACTTGGTTGTAAGAAGTTGTAAGCAGCAGATAAGTGTGATCAACGAGGCCCCATTTGTAGAGAGTAATATTGTATGGCCACAAGACTTTACAGCTACGGTATGTGGCGTTAATGAACTGAATCCAGGAAACTTATTGTTTCCGTTCAGTGAGCCGACGTTCAGTGGAGGAGATGATGTATGTAGCCTGTTAGGTTATGACTACGAGGATGAATTCTTTGCGGCGACGACAAATGGTTCATGTGGTGTAATCAGAAGACATTGGAAAGTGATCGACTGGTGTAGTCAAGTTAATGGTGTTATTACAACGTACCCAATAGTAGGAGAAACCTACTTGCAGACGATCAAGATAGAAAACAGTGAAGCACCTGAAATTGTAACACAGGGAGACCAAGAGTTTACATCAAGTAATGTAGATTGTACGAGTGGAGATATCAGCATCATAAGAACTGCCACAGATGATTGTACAATACCAGCAGATATGGTATGGAGTTATACACTTACAAATTCAGCAGGTGTAGTAACAAGCACAGGTGTATCAAATGAAATATCTGGAATGTACCCAGCAGGTAACTAT
>JALZVB010000290.1 GCA_023300835.1 Saprospiraceae bacterium
CAAGTGTAGCGCGATCTAGTTGTCCAATAAAGTGAAATTGAATTTCATCAAATAGGCTAGCATCTGTATGATGTAAATATTCTAAAAACTGAAAGAATTTCAATGGTGATCTTACACCGTTATAGAATGAGCCAAAATAACCCAAATGAATTTTCTCGGAATACAACATCAAATCTTTGGATACAGAACTATCTGGAGAAACGAAAACAGGTGGTATTACAGTTAGCTTGGATTCTTGAGATGGAAATAGGTCTATGTATTTTTCCATAGCCCTGCCATTTGTAACAGAAATACGATCTGCTTTTGTGAAAGCTTCTTTTTCAGCTTTTTCATTTTTCTTTTTATACTTATCGAAGTTATTAACCCAAAATTCTTCCGAATAACAGAAGGGATCTTCTATGTCCATATGCCAGTGTAGCTTGGGGTTTTCTTCTTTTAAGGCTTTAGCAATCATATGGCAAGTAAAGGGCAGCCCTACTGAATAAATAATATCATATTGATCAGACTCTAATAGTTCTTTACCTTTTTTGATACCTAGCTTGAGAAATAGTTGACTTCCATCCGGCCAATAATATTTACGCCAAGTAAGGTCTATGACCCGTTCTAAAAGACTTCCGATAATAGAGGTTTCAGTCTGACCTGCGCCTACTTCATTTCTCCTGTCTCGCTTTTTGAACATATCATAGATGCGATCCTTAAGTGTATTATATCCTGCTCGATAGACTGTTATGGGGCCTTGTGTATCTTTTTCTGGGAACCCAGCTCTCTTTGTCGTAAGTATAGATACATTATGTCCTAGTGAATCAAAGTACTTGGCTATAGGGATCCACCTTAGCGTATTAGGCGTCTGTGCTGGTGAATATTGTGATATGATAATAAGTATACGCAACGGAAGGATTTAAGACCCAAATTTAGATAAATGCATTAATAGTTTAATCATAAAAAAGCCCACTTTACATTTCTGTAAAGTGGGCTTGTATTCTTTATCTGTAAAACAGAAGTTATTCTGGTTATTATATCAGTTTACGTTTGATTTCTATAATCTCGTAAGCTTCTATAATATCTCCTGATTTGATATCATTATAGTTTTTGACAGTTAATCCACATTCCATACCGGCTCTTACTTCCTTGACATCATCCTTGTACCTTTTGAGTGATCCCAGTTCTGCAACGATGCCTTCCTTGGTAGGGAATACAACAATACCGTTTCTGATAAGTCTGATCTTGGCGTCCGCAAGTATTTTACCTTCGTTAACAAGGCAACCTGCAATTGTACCGATCTTACTGATTTTGTAAGTTTCCTTGATTTCGATTGTTCCGAGTACTTTCTCCTCTTTGATCGTATCAAGCATTCCGATGATGGCTTTCTTGACCTCATCTATCACTTCATATATAATGGAGTAAGTCTTGATCTGAACCCCTTCTTTTTCTGCTAGATTACGAGCACCTGAAGATGGTCTTACTTGGAATCCAATTACTATCGCATCAGAAGCTGAGGCTAATAGTACATCTGATTCGACAACTTGACCTACAGCTTTATGTATAACATTTACCTGTACGGTTTCTTGTGATAACTTGATCAATGAATCTGATAGTGCCTCGATAGAACCATCCACATCACCTTTGACAATTAAGTTTAATTCCTTAAATGTTCCTAATGCCAAACGTCTACCGATCTCATCTAAACTAATACGCCTGTTGGCACGGTTAGATTGTTCTCTTTCAATTTGTGCACGTTTAGTGGCTTGTCCTTTGGCATCTTGATCCTTATCCAAGACTCTAAATTTCTCACCGGCTTGTGGTGCGCCATCTAGACCTAATATTGCTACTGGAATAGCTGGACCTGCGCCTTTTATCTTTGAACCTTTGTCATTGAACATGGCCTTTACTTTACCAGAGTAAGCACCACATAGGATAGAATCACCTATCTTAAGTGTACCGGCTTGTACAAGCAACTTGGTTACATATCCTCTTCCTTTGTCTAGAGAGGCTTCCACAACAGTTCCTATGGCATTCTTATTAGGATTAGCTTTAAGCTCTAGCATATCTGCTTCTAGAATAATTTTCTCTAGAAGTAGGTCTATGTTGAGGCCTGTTTTTGCAGAAATATCTTGAACTTGGAATTTACCACCCCAGTCTTCAGTAAGTATATTCATTTCTGCTAGTCCCTGTCTTATTCTTGTAGGGTCAGCACCATCTTTATCAATCTTGTTGACAGCGAATATGATAGGTACGCCAGCTGCTTGCGCATGACTTATGGCCTCTTTAGTTTGAGGCATTATTTTATCATCTGCTGCAACGATTACAATAACGATATCGGTTACTTTGGCACCCCTGGCTCTCATGGCTGTAAAGGCCTCGTGACCTGGTGTATCTAAGAAAGTAATCATACGCTTACCTACTTTAACAGAGTAGGCACCGACGTGTTGTGTTATTCCCCCTGCTTCACCACTTGCGACATTTGCTTTACGGATATGATCCAGTAATGATGTCTTACCGTGATCTACGTGACCCATTACAGTAACAATAGGTGCTCTAGGTACTAAGTCAGCAGGATCATCGACTTCCTCGATCTCTTCCTCCTTGTCTTGATCTTCTAGACCTATAAATTCAACAGTATTGCCGAATTCTTCTGCTACTAATTCTATGATCTCAGCATCCAATCTCTGGTTGATAGAGATGATGACGCCTAGATTCATACATTTAGTAATAATCTCGGCAACAGAAACGTCCATAAGTGAAGCCAACTCTGATGCAGAGATGAATTCAGTTACTTTTAATGTTGTTTCTACATTTTCTATTTCTATTTGCTCACGAACTTCTCTCTTGTCAGCTCGATTATCTCTACGTATTTTCTGTCTCTTGTTTTTGCCACCACCAGATAGTCTGGCCATTGTAGCTTTGATTTTGTCTTGTATCTCTTTTTGAGAGATTGCTTTGACTTCATCTTTACCTTTTCTGCCTGCAGCAGCTCCTCCTCTGGCTGCACCAGGTTTCGGTTTATTTCTTCTGAAATTAGACTGCGCAGTAACTTTCTTTCTTGTACGTTTTTTCCTTTCTGCTGCTTTCTTCTCTTCTGCCTTTTTAGCGTCAGCTTTAGGTTTTTTCTCAAACTGTTGGGTATCTATTTTACCCATTATTTTAAGACCTTTTAACTTAGGCGTTTTAGCTCTAGTAATAACTTGTGCTGGAGCAGAAGGTTTTTTAGCTTTATCTGCGGGTGCTTGAGCAGGTTCTTTAACGTCTGTCTTTGCATCAGCTTTTTTTGCAGGCTCTTTTTTAATTACGGGAGCGGCGGCAGCTGGTTTAGACTTTTGCTCAACTTTATCCGTTTTCTTTACGGCTTTTGGTTTTGCAACTTCTGCTGGTTTTACAACTTTTTCAACCTTTTGTGCTACAGGCTCTACTATTTTAGGTCTGTCCGCTTCTTTGACACCTGGATTAGCCTTTTCTCTTAGTTTCTTAGCCTCTTCTCTTTTTAGCTCAAGCTTTTTCTTATCAGCATCAAGGTCTATTTTACCCATTACCTTAAGCTTAGGCCCTTCCGCTTTTATTGTAACGGGAGTAGGTGCTTTTACTGGAGTTATCGTTGCTGCTGGCGTAACCACTTCTTTTGGCTTTTCCGTAGGCGCTGGCGGAACGATAGGTTCTACTTTAGCTTCTGGTGTTGGTGCCACTACTACAGGCTTTTCAACAACAGTTTTAATTACAGGAATTTCAGCTTTAAGAACGGGCTTTTCTTCTTCTGGTCTATGACCAATCACAAGGGCATTTGCCTTCTCTTTCACCGCCATAGATGAGCTAAACTCTTTAACCAAGGCTCCATACATCTCATCTGAAACTTTGGATGTAGGTCTGTTAGGAACCTCAAAGCCTTTACTACTAAGAAACTCTACAATAGTAGAGGTTCCTACGTTTAATTCTTTCGCTATCTTGATTAAGCGTTTAGACATCTATTAATTTAAAAAAATTATAAATTTTTGAACCCTAATTTAAATGATTACTAATCATTTTCAAACTCTGATTCAAGTACCTTAAGAACATTAGGAGCCATCGCTTTCCGTT
>JALZVB010000291.1 GCA_023300835.1 Saprospiraceae bacterium
CACATTACCTAAAGATGTCGCTACTGCACCAGCAGCACTTAACAACGGTGACTCAACATCACCAAGTATAAAAGTCATGATAAAAGTCCCTATCACAAATGTCACCAAGTATAATAGCAAGAAAACTAATATATGGGTAAGTATTCTTGGTTTTACTATTCTTTCATCTATACGCATTCTTATCAGGCTATTGGGATGGAGTAGTCTTTTAAATTCAAGAAATGAGTTTTTAGCAAACACTAAGTGTCTGATTATTTTTATACCTCCTGAAGTAGATCCTGCACAACCTCCAACAAATAAAAGACTAAAAAAGAAAAGAGTAACAATAGCATGCCAAGCTGTATAATCTACTGAAACATATCCCGTAGTCGTTATCATAGAAATAACTTGAAAGCTTGACTCTCGAAAAGATTTCTCCCATGTAGAATCTGAAAAGTAATAGGATGAAAAGGTTACAAAAGCAATAGATGAGAGAACGACAGTAAAATAAGATTTGAACTCATCACTAGACAGAACCTTAGAAAACCTGCCTTTAATACTTGCGTATATTAGTGAATAATTTATTCCTGCTATAAACATAAAAATCATAATAGTATACTGGATAGTTGCTGAGAAATCCATCATGCTACTGTTCTTAGTTGAAAACCCTCCTGTTGCAATTGTTGTTAATCCATGGTTGACGGCATCAAATAGTGTCATGCCTTCCATCCTTAATATTGTAATAAGTAAGAAAGTGAGGGATACGTATAGAAGCCATAGTCGCTTAGCTGTTTCTTTTATTCTAGGATGTATCTTATTGGATGTAGGGCCCGGAGATTCGGCTACAAATAATTCAACGCCTCCTATACCCAGTATTGGAAAAATAGCAACCGTCAGAACGATTATACCCATGCCTCCAATCCATTGTGTGAGCGATCTCCATAATAGAATAGGCTGTGATAATGCTTCAATATCATTGAAGATAGTAGCTCCTGTCGTTGTAAGTCCAGAGACGCTTTCAAAGAGAGCATCAGGGATACTCGTCCCATCACATTCAAAAATGTAAGGTAGTGCAGAAAAAATACATGTAAATAACCACGCTGATACGACGACGAGGTATCCCTCTCGTTTACCTATGTTTTTCGCAGCGTCCCTTGATGATAACCACATAGCGCTGCCAGCAGCAGAAGTAATAACTGCTGATGCCATTAAACCGATTGTAGCGCTTGATGATGTGCAGAAAGCGAATACTAGCGGAATTAACATGAGGGCTCCTACGATAACTAATATTACCCCTAAAACATTTAATACAAGACGGTAATTGGTCTTCATTATTTAAATATATTTTCAACTGTCTTAATAGCTTGTGGAAGTGCGAACACGATCACTTTATCTTTCAGTTGAAGCTTAAATTCACCAGTTGGAATTATACTGCTTTCATTTCTTATTACCCCAGCAACGATACAAGCTTCAGGTAATTTGAGTTCATTAATCCTATGTGTGGTAACGCGATTAGATTTAGATATTTCGAATTCAATTATCTCAGCCTCCACACCGTGCAGTGTAGCTATCGCTTCCACTTTTCCTTTTCTTACGTATCTGAAAATATTATTTGCAGTAATTAACTTCTTGTTTATTATAGTATCGATTCCGATGTTCTGAGATATGTGGGTATATAGTTCATTGTCTACAAGTGCGATGGTTTTGTATACACCATATTCTTCTGCAACAAGAGAAGACAATATATTTACCTCTGAATCAGGTGTCAATGCGATAAAGGCATCCATGTTTGCGATACCTTCCTCTTGTAGAGACTCTTTGTTATTCGGATCAGCAATAGTAACAAGTACATGATTTAATTCTTTTACAAATTTGTTTCCGTGCTTCTTATTTTTCATAATCACGGTAACATTATATTTATCCTGTAATACTTTAGCTGTTCTCATAGCCAATGGCGTATCACCGATAATCATAATGTTTTTTATTTCTTTAGATTGCTTTCCTAAGAACGGTGTAATTTTATCAATAGATTTAGTCGTAAGACTCATGTATAAATGGTCTCCTTTTCTTAACTCTGTACGACCCTTAGGAATTATAGTGACGTGATCTCTCAATAAGGCTACTCCTCTAAAAGTAATGTCTCGTTGGTTTTTAAAAATATCCGAAACCTTAGTTCCAATTAGTCTAGAGTTGTTGTCTATAGTGAATCCAACAATAGATATTTTCCCATTTTCAAATTCAAAAATATCTGTAAGTGAAGCTCTGTTAATCAGCCTTTTTATTTCATTGGCTGCGAAATTATGTGGGCAGATAATTTTATCTATTCCGATTTTTGAGAAATATTCTTTTTGTTCTTTTGATAGATATTCAATGTTGTCTACTCTTGCTATTGTTCGCTTGGCCCCTTTTTGTTTGGCCAATATAGCTGTTAGTAAATTTGTTTCCTGAGAGGTTGTGACGGCTATAAATAGATCTGCTTTACCTACGTTGGCATCCTTCAGAGTATTGATAGATGCGGCATCACCTGAGATAGTCATGACATCAAGTTTGCCAGAAATTGATTCTAATAATTCTTCTTCATTATCAATAAGCGTAATGTCTTGATTTTCCTTGGAAAGTAATTGAGCCAAATGGTAACCTATAGATCCTGCTCCAGCGATGACTATTTTCATGTTATTTTATAAGTAAATTACTTGAGGTGTTTTTAGTAACGGTGGAGTGATCTAGTCCAATATTTGTAGTCTTGCATATTGTAAAAGGATGCGTTTCTCAGGACTATTGACGGACTCAAACTTTATAGTAGCCAATTTTTTCTTTTCGTCCATTGATAAAATTTTACCTGGACCAAATCTTTTGTGTAAAACTCTCATCCCTACTTCTATATCTTTTATAGGGCTCGGTACAAAGTTTTCTGGCTCAGCTATATGAGTAGGTTTATTTCTTGCCTTACCTAAGCCCGCTGATACTTTACGTGGTGTTTTACCAAATGATTTTCTCTTAAATGAAAAAGCACTAGAGTCTAAATTTTCTTCTGATATTTCTTCCAAAAATCGGCTGGAATCATTTTCAACCAGGTTGCCATATTGATACCTTGAATTAGCACAAGACAGTGTTAGTAATTCCTTAGCTCTTGTTATGGCTACGTAAAATAGACGCCTTTCTTCATCAAGTTGCTGAGGAGAAGACATAGACATAAATGAAGGAAATAAATTCTCTTCTAGTCCTACAACAAAAACAGAACGGTACTCCAGCCCTTTGGCAGCATGGACTGACAACAGGGTTATATGATCATCGTCCTCTGATTCTTTATCTGCCTGTGTCATGAGTGAAATGGTCTGGAGAAAACTTGATAGCGAGCGATCAAGATTGTTCTCGTCTTCACCTAGGGCAACTTCATCCGAATCTGTAAATTCCTTTATACCATCTATCAAGGCATTGATGTTATCTATTCTTCCTTTGGACTCAAGTGTATTTTCAGCTTTATAGGCTTCTATAATACCTGATTTCTTTATGATATAGCTTGCCGCTTCAAAGGCATCCTGTTTCTGAGCCTTTTCTTTGGAAGCTGATACAATAGTATAAAAAAGCTTCATTGACTTACTGGCCCTTGCGGTAAAGTTTATGAGCCCAATACTATCCCACATGGAAGTATTGTCTTGGTCTGCTTGTTTAGTTAACAAGGCAACTGTGCTATTCCCAATTCCTCTTTTAGGATAATTAATGACTCTTTTTAGAGCTTCATCATCGTTAGAGTTTGTCGACAACCGCAGATAAGCTATAACATCTTTTATCTCCTTACGCTGATAGAAAGATAGTCCTCCGTATATACGGTAAGGTATATTTTGTCTACGGAGATGTTCTTCAAAAACTCTTGATTGCGCATTCGTTCTGTATAGAATTGCGATTTCTGTATTGGGTATATTATATCTATTCTTTTGCTCTATGATATCACTGGCTACACGTCTGCCTTCTTCGACATCAGTCATGGCTCTTACGAGCTTTATTTTATTTCCTTCTTCTAGATCTGTCCATATCTTTTTTGGGATCTGGTTGGCATTATTACTTATGACTTGATTTGCAGCAGCTACTATATGCTTGGTAGAACGATAATTTTGCTCTAGTTTGAATGTTTTAACTTGAGGATAATCTTTCCCGAATTGTAAGATATTATCAATAGTCGCTCCTCTAAACGAGTAGATACTCTGCGCATCATCTCCTACGATACATACATTTCTCGTACTGCTGGCCCCATTGGTAAATAATTTGAGAATCTCGTATTGTAAGACATTGGTATCTTGGAACTCATCTACTAGAAAGTATTTAAACTTCTCCTGATACTTAGCTCTTACATTATCAGGGTTCATGTGCAACAACCTGAACATATGCAGCAGCAGATCATCAAAGTCCATGGCGCCTGCCTTCTTACATTTGTTAAGATATTTTTCATAGATAACATGTATCATAGGACGCTTATTCATTGTGTCCAGACCCATATAATCTTCATTGTTAGCATAAGCTTTAGGTGAGATCAGATTACTCTTAGCGGCTGATATTCTTGATCTCACAACACTATTGATGTAAACCTTAGGGTCTAAGCCCATTGTTTTAGTGATTTCATTTACGAGACTTTTACAGTCATCTGTGTCATATATGGTAAAGTCATTGGGGTAACCAATTTTAGGCGCTTCTATCCTTAGTATCTTGCAGAAGACGGAGTGAAAAGTACCTGCCCAAACTTTGTTAGCTGAAGGTCCTATTACTTTTTCTATCCTCTCCTTCATTTCTTTAGCGGCCTTATTGGTAAAGGTCAATGCTAATACTTGCCATGGCGGGACCCCTGACTTGATAATATGCGCTATTCTGTAGGTAAGAACCCTTGTTTTGCCCGATCCTGGACCTGCAATCACCATGACTGGACCATTAATAGTGGTTACGGCTTGTCTCTGTATCTTGTTTAACTCATCTAGGTAGTCGGTATTCTGTTCTGGGCTCTCCATAGATCGGCAAATTTCTACTTTTTTGATTTGTTTCGAGTCCAAATCAAGATTAATTCATCACTAATAATTCTCGCCTAGCTAAAACGCCATTGTAAAGCGCATTTGTACATTCATTTTCACTATTTTTAAGGAAACATACCATACTTTGATACGACTTCTGAGTGAATTTTATAGCTTCTTGTGTAATCCTATTTATAATTATAGGCATGATAACCCATTGACTAACAATGAGATCATTAAGCTGTTTTTATGTGTATTTTTTTTCGGTATGCTCGGTTCTTCTATCATATTAGGAGCTGTTGGAATTGATGAAATTCCACATGCGATGAATGATATGATGGATACGATGCCTATGCCTATGATTTTCTTAGTGGCTGTTGTTGTCGCACCAGTTGTAGAAGAGTTGCTCTTTAGACTGCACTTAAAGTATAAACCTTTGATGTTCTTGTTTTTATTGATTTCAACTGTAACTACTGTTTTACTTATAACAGGCGAGAGTTTTGGTGATATGATTGATCCAAACTCTGTATTTCCTGATTTGAAATTTAGAGCTCCATTGATTCCACTTCTTACGCTATCCGCCGCTAGTCTTTTATTTTTCACTTATTTTCTTTCGAAGCCGTTTAGAGCTTGGATTGACAAAGTTCTTACTAAGTATTTTGGAATCCCCTTCTATGCAACAGTTGCAATTTTTGCTTTTGTGCATGTTTTCAATTTCGAGTTACCTCCAGATATGTGGTACTATGGGCCATTATTGGTATTACCACAGCTTATAATTGGACTTCTGTTGGGTTATGTTAGGGTAAGAAATAGCGTTTTTGATAGTATGCTGGTACATGGTATGAATAATTCAATTCCTATATTCATTATGATATATATGAAATACGCTGGGATAGAGATGTAGCACATCATTGTGATTTGTACAAAGCTCATTAATTACACATGATAAAACCTTATCCAGGTTAGCTTGTTTATTTCCCCTTAAGGCCTTAAGATTTTAACATTATTTGCGTTCTTTGCTGATAAGTTTAGAGATACTTATTACCTCATAACTCCCAATAATATATGATCAGAAACATTCCTGACCTCCTTGGAAGAATACTAATTGGTTTATTCTTTTTTGTAGAGGCAATTGACATAATTGTTTATTTCGAAGAACATAGAACGACATTGTCTAATTACGGTATTGGCGTTGCGCATACGTTTTTGCTTGTATCAGCAACTATAATACTGCTGTTAGGAGCTCTTATGGTGATTTCAGGTTATTTCGCCCGTCTCGGTGCTCTTTTGTTATTCATATATTGGTTTACGTTTACACTAATAGTCTATTCTTTTTGGGATGAGCCGGTGGATGCTTCTAAAAACTTACACTTACAATTCTTTATGCGTAACATGGCACTCTGCGGAGGTTTACTTGTTCTTGCTGCTAATGGTGCAAGAGATTGGGGGGTGAAGCGTATATTTCATGTTTTGAGGTTACCCAAATAAAATTGAAATGAAAGGAAAGAAATACGAATGGCTTTATTTTGATTTAGATAATACGATCTTAGACTTCGATGCGAGCTCAGAATTGGCTTTCTATGAAATGTTCACAGGGATGGGCTTGTCATTGACTGCAGTTGATTTTGCAGCCTATAAAAAGATTAATAGAGGGGTTTGGGATAAGTTGGATAAAGGTTTAATCGATCACAATATTGTTAAAGCCGAACGTTGGCGTTTATTCCTCAAGGAACTCAACCATTCTGCTGACCCACTTGTAGTTAATTCACTTTACTTCAGCCATATCAAGAAGAATCCTATTTATGTGAGTGGCGCAGAAAAACTACTTTCAGACCTGAAGGGTAATTATAAACTATGTTTAATTACTAATGGAATAGCAGAGGTACAGTGGCCCAGGATCAGGTTAATGGATCTGGAGGCAGTCTTTGATGAAATCGTAATTTCGGAAGAAGTCGGCATTTCTAAGCCTATGCCTGGGTTTTTTGACCATTGTCAAGAATTGAACGGACATCCTGATAAGGCTGATATCCTAATAATAGGGGATACATTAGGGTCTGATATTAAAGGCGGAAACCTGTATGGTATAGATACTTGCTGGTACAATTATCATGGAGAGGTTAATAAAACTGATATCCAATCTACATACCAGATAGATAAACTGGAGGAACTGTTAGACTTGATTTAGGACGTTCTACAAGTGTAAATGTTCTCCACAGAACTTGCAATGTACAGCATCGTTTTCGTGACCATCTTTGAGACATAGGGAACATACTTGGCTGGTAACTTTAGTACCAGCCTTGAGCTTACTATAGTTAGAAAGTTCGTTTGTTACGATTCCTGTTGGGACTGCGATAACAGCATAACCCATGATCATAATAATAGAAGAGATAAATTGACCCAACGTTGTTGCAGGTGCTATATCACCATAACCTACAGTAGTGATGGTAACGATGGCCCAATAGATACTTTTAGGAATACTTGTAAATGCTGGAGAGCCTCCTTCAAAAGTGCTTTCCACCAAGTAGACGACACTACCAAATATCGTGACCATAACGAGGATAAAAAACGTAAAAACAAGAATCTTATCTCTAGACTGTTTTAGGGCCTTCATAAGCATTTCTCCCTCAACGAGGAAATTACCCAGTTTGAATATTCTGAAAACTCTCAATAACCGTACTGCTCTTACGATCATGAGACTCTGAGAACCTACAATAAATAGACTTAGGTAAGTAGGAAGTATGGATACAAAATCTATTACGCCATAGAAGGATGTAATATATTTTTTGGGACTCTGGACAGTGTATATCCTTACGAGATATTCTATCGAGAAAAAGATTGTAAAAATCCATTCTAGAATAACGAACATGTTATGATGATGTTCCTCATATCCTGGCACCGTTTCCATCATGACAACGATGACACTGGCTAAAATAGCTATCAATAAAACTACATCAAATAATTTTCCGGAAGGCGTATCAGCTTCAAATATGACTGTATACAATTGCCTTCTGAAAGGACTATAGTTCTGGCTATTTCTTGAATCCATTATGATTCGATCTGACTTATTTAAATTTGGAAATATTAGCTTACCGGGAATGTAAAACTAAAAAGAAAACTACACATCAAAAAAGTCATGGGATAATAATGAAAAGAAATAAATTTCTTTTCGGTTTTTGGGATGACCTGGGCAATTCAAAAATTGTTGACATATAGTTTTCTATGTGTCGTCTGATATTATATTATCAGAAAACACTATATAGGGACTCTGGTTGTACTTATTATTTGACTCTAACAGTAATAACAAACATCCCTTCTTTCTTATGCAAATATAGATTATATCAAAGTGCGCCGCTAGTTATATGAGTGGTATTTATCATATATTATTTAACAAATGTTTAATAGTGAGCCAAATACGCATTTGTAATTATCGTAATGTGTTATTTTGTGGCTTAGCAGTTAATGAAATACATTGCCTTTATTGTATCTTTAATATAACATTGCCTTTCGCTGTTGAATGAAGGAGAACTTTAGATTTTATTAAAGTTTATCGCACATACACATATTCTATATCTGAAGATAAATTACTTTCATAAGTGTAATCTTCTAGGTCAAACCCTTTTAGATCCTCCTTGTTGCGTATGTTATTTTTAATAATAAACCGAGACATCAATCCTCTGGCTTTTTTAGCATTGAAGGAGATGAATTTTAATTTACCGTCTCTGTATTCTTTGAAAGTAAAATTTAAGATAGGATACTTAATCTTACTTTTATTGACAACTTCATAATATTCATTAGAGGCTAGGTTAACGAGGAATGGGTCATCTATATTCTTTAGTAACTTGTTGATCTCATCTGTTATCTGATCTCCCCAGAAATGATACAAGTTGGTTCCTTGATCATTATTTAATCGGGTTCCCATTTCTAGTCTATAGGCTTGCATTTTATCCATAGGTTTCAATAGACCATATAGGCCTGATAAAACTCTGAAATGATTCTCAGCAAACTCGATTTCTGATTCTCCAAAATCTTCAGGCGCTAAGCCTTGGAATACATCCCCTTGAAAAGCATACATCGCAGCCTTAGAGTTTTTGACATTAAATTTATTGGAGTAGGCATGATATCTTTCATAGTTGAGTTCTGTCAGGTTATCACTCAATTTCATGAGGCCCTTAATATCTTCTCTGGTTTTATCTTTCAGAATATTAATGAGTTCAAGCGACCTTTTATGGAATTTAGGCATGGCCTTGCCATTCGGTTGCTTATCTGATAAGTCAAGTCTCTTAGATGGGGATACTATGATTAGCATATTGTTGTCGTTTTTGTTCAGGAATGGAAAAAAGTAACATCCCAATTCGTCACTGGTCTTTTTGTGCCAGTACAGCGTTAAAAAGCCTCGTGATAGCTAGGCTATCCCTACGTCTTTCGCCTTGTTCTGACATAAAAATCCTATGTCAAAATATGGTTCTTTATTATTTTATTATTCCTTAGACATTTAACATTGGGATCAAAGCTATTGTTTATTTGACAAGAATTCTTAACGCATTAATGTCTTTTTGTTCAATGTGTAACTTTTACCAGTTTAACTCAGAATGCCGCACATGGTTTTAATAGAATTTGCTCGTCTCTGCGTTGAAAATACTCGTCATAGCTAAGGCTATGTCTTCGTTTTTCGCCTTAATCTAAACAAATTCTCCTTAAATATTATACGGCATCTTAAAGGTAAATTGGTATTAGATTAGTGCATAAAAAAAGACCCTAAAGCAAATAGCCTTAGGGTCTCGTTTATTTTTTGGTTATAAGGTGATTATTTACCACCATGTAACATAGAAGGCTCTGTTTTAGGAACAGTTTCTTCTTCTTCACCTTTAAGTACTTCACCAGTCACTTTTATTTTGTGTTGTGGTGCATTAGTTACCTCATTAGTTGAGAAGCTTATTGTTTTTGTGAATTTACCAATTCTGTTAGTTGCATATCTTACTTCTATTTCAGAAGTTTCACCTGGCATGATAGGTTCTTTAGGCCATGTAGGTACTGTACAACCGCAACTTCCTTTTGCATTTGTAATAACAAGAGGTTCTTTTCCTGTATTAGTAAAACTTAATACTCTTAAAGGCTCTGCATGTTGATCAATTACTCCATAATCTACAACCTCTGATTCAAATTCCATTACTGGACCACCTTCTGGCGCAACCATTTTAATAACTGGAGCTTCTACAGGTGCTTTTACCTGAGGAGTCGTCTGTGCAAATGCGATGCTTGCTGCAAATACCATTGCTACTAGTAAGGATATGTTCTTTTTCATTTT
>JALZVB010000292.1 GCA_023300835.1 Saprospiraceae bacterium
ACCCGTAGAAAATGATAATTCTAGAAAGTGGGTGACATTGTACATATCAGGTGGAAGAAAAGATAAGATATCAAAAGGCGACATTGCTGGATTATTCTTCAAACAAGGCAATCTTAATAAAGATGAATTGGGTATCATCGAACTGAAGCAGGAATGCGCCTTTGTTGCAGTGCCCAAAAACAAATCTGAGATACTCATAGACAAACTCAATAATAGCCGTCTTAAGAAGAGAAAAGTTAGAATAAGCTTATTGTCGTAAAATTATAAACAAAGTCTTGAAAACGATATTAAGTTTCTAGACTTCAAATTATTTATGAATATATCAAAAGCATATTTTGCATCGATAGTTTATTTAATTATTCTACTTATAGGATCTATTATATTCTATAAAGAAAGAGTATTATTTGCTGATCCTGCTTTTATTACTTTCGAAATAATAAACACTAAAAATTTTATATTTTCCGAACATAGATATGGTGCTTTTATTACTCAAATTTTTCCACTAGTAGGCGCTATCATCGGTGCTCCGCTTAAATTCATACTAATATCCTATTCCTTAAGTTTTTACTTATTCTATCTATTTGTTGCATTAATAAGTGGATATGTTCTTAAACAATATCGACTAGCAATATTGTTTATTTTCTATTTCTGTTTTATAGTAAGTGACTCATACTTCTGGCCTAACAATGAGATTCATCAAGCTGTTGGTTGGATGGTTTTATTCATGAGCCTTTTTAGAAGCTCTTGTGATCGTAATTGGAATTCTAACAAACTTATTCATTGTGGAATAATTAGCACCTTATTCTTAGCTACAATATCTCATTTGTTGATTGTTCCCACGCTTTTATATTTATGGTTTTATGATATTATTGAACGCTACAAGTTCAAAATCCACATTAAGCAGACTTTAGTCTATTCTTTGTTAATATTGTCATTTGTACTCTTTAGATTGTGGTTGAGCCACAATAGTTGGTATGATGGAGTCAAGCTCGAAGGGGTAAAACAAATAAACATTGAAAATATATTAAAAGCCTTAAACAATAACCAAGTAAGCTCTTTCACCCATTTATTATTAACTAAGTATTGGACATTATTAATACTTATGTTCGTAGGGATGATTTCTTTAATCCTCAGAAAAAAATACATACAATTGAGTCTTACTATAGTGTTTTCAATTGGTTATTTCTTGCTTATAGCATTAACATATTCTGAATCAATTACGGATAACAACTTGTTTTATTTTGAAAGCCAATGGATGGGCTTGGCATTAATAGTTTGTACTCCTTTCTTATACGAAACAACTAAGTTGATAAAGAATAAGAAAGTTCTAATAATGGCATTTGTCCTAATTTACGTAACAAAGATACCTGATCTCTTTCATTCTTATAATAAATTCGATAAAAGGCTTTCAAGTCTTGAAACTATAGTTAACCTGTCTAGAAGTAAGAATTTACAAAAGTCATATATAAACAATAACGAAGAATTGACTAATGCATTTCTTATTACTTGGGGCTTGCCTATTGAAAGTATATTGCTCTCATCTTTAGATGAGAAAGAGCTTACTGCAAGTATAAAGTCTTTTAAAAAAGATTACAATGTTTCTTCTTCCTCAGATAGTATTTATACCGCATTTAAGTTTATTCCCTTATCTGAACTGAACCCGCGATATTTTAGTATACCTAACGATAAACCCTATGCGATTTTAGAGAATACGACTCAATAAAATTTATTGCAATTTAAACTCAACAACAACTTCTCCGCATTGATCACTTGTGTTTGACTTAGAGAATTTGAACTTTTTAGCATTTTGGGTTGCAACTGCAATGAGGTGACTGTCTGTTGTTGTAGATCCCTTTTGAGTATATTTGGCAGAAGTAACATTTCCTGATCCATTTATACATATTTCTACAACGACCTTTCCTGTTCTTTGCGTATTATCACTTATCTCAGGAGAATATAGCAACGATCTATCACCCATACCCTTGCCTGCTGTTCCCTTTCCAGTAGTCATTCCTTCTAGAGCTGTTGCATTAGGACTGCCTAATGGATTCCCTTTTTTATCAGATTCTCCAGTACCATCACTACTACTGAGCATACTTTTAAATTTATTCTTTGCGGCGTTTTTTTGAGCTGCTTTTTGCGCTGCTTCTTCAGCGGCTTTCTGCTTCTTTTCTGCTTCTTCTTTTTCTTTAGCGGCTCTTTCTGCAACCTCTTGTGCTTTCTTTTTTGCCAACTCAGCTTTCTGTTTACTTTTCTTTGCGGCTTCTATATCTTCTTTTCTCTTGACCTCTTTCGCCTTAGATTTCTGGGCTACAACAGGAGCAACCTCCGCTACTGTTTTAGAAACAATAGCGGTTTTCTTAGCTGGCTTATTATTTACTTCTTCTCTTTTAGCTGGAGCTACAGGTATAGATTTCTTTGGCTTAGGTTGTTGAGGGGCTGGTTCAACACTGGGAGCTGATTGACTTGCAGGCTCTTTTTCCGATGTGGCATCAGGATTTCCGAGTGCCATCGTAATACCTTGAAAATCGTACTGCGGTGGTTCAGGCTTATTGAAATGCGTGAACATAGGTATTATGAAAAGTAATAACAACATCATATGGAACAGTATAGATATAATAAGACTGTCCTGTTTGTTGCGCTTCTCTTGGATTTCAAAAGATCGTGCCATCCTCTCAGTGTTTGGTTGTGTAAAATTCTATTCCTTATTAAACTTTAAAAAAAATAAAGTTCAATAGGTATAACCATCTACTAACACATTTATTGCACACCCCTCTATAAGAAGAATCGCAGATATAATATCATCTCAGAAATGGTTATACATTATGACAGCAAGAATCAAACCAAAACATGTATGATTGTTGTAATATGACTGTGGGAGATTGAAATGATAATATTATAAGAACAGATAATATATCGCTCCTCTGGAACTTGGAGATTTATAAAACGATTTATCTATTATGATATCACTCCGCTGGAGTTTCGAAAGACTTTCTTAAAAAGTACCTAGAGCGGGACTGAACTAGCACGACACGTAAATCATTGTATTGAGTAATGGCCTTATATAACTTACAAAAAGAATTACTTAGGATCAGTCATGATCGCATCTATCTTGTATCTGTAGGCGATATCAAGAATGGCAACTACGTATTCGTTAGGTGCATTTTCGTTGGGGATTATAATCACTGATACTTTATCAGTTTTTTTCTTTTGGTCTCTAACGACTTTTTCTATATCTCTTTTACTGGCTTTTTTACCATTGAGCACATAAGTCCCATTCTTATTTATTCTTACTTCAGCTGGAGGAAACTTAGGTTGGTTAGTTTTTTGAGCTTTTGATTGTCCTGGCAACTTTAGATTAAGTGCATTTGGGACAACCATAGAAGATGTCAACATAAAGAATATTAGCAACAAGAAGATAATGTCTGTCAATGACGACATACTAAATTCCGGATTTATTTTATTTCTCTTCTTCATACTAGAATATTCTAGGCGCTACTCCCCTTTTGGTTGGGTCGCAATGTGAGCCTTAATCTTTAGCTGTGATGCTAAAGTTATAATGTCGTTTATTTTTTTCCATGGCACCCCTACTTCTGCAACAATAGAAACAGCCGCGTTTTCTCTATTAGACATACCTGCTATGGTAGACTTGAGCTTATTCTTGAGTTTAGACTTACTTATCTTTTTTCCATTAAAAGTAAGATTTCCATCCATCGTCATCATTACTATAAGGTCACTGGGAGCAATAGTAGTACTGTTAGATTCAGGTAATGTTACATTAATCTGTACCATAGATGATGTCAACATAAAAAATATCAACAATAAGAAGATGATATCTGTCAATGAAGACATACTGAACTCTGCACTTACTTGGGCTCGCTTTTTCATTTATATTGCTTAGGCTGTAGGTTCTTGTAGGAGATCCATAAATTCTGTAGCCGTCATTTCCATTTTATTGATAACCTTATCGATACTAGCAACAAGGTAATTGTAACCTACAAATGAAACAATACCCACAAATAGTCCAATAGCGGTTGTTATCAAGGCTGTATATATACCACCTGCCAATACATCTGGTGTAACATTCTGCTCAGATGACATCTTATAGAAGGCTTGTATCATCCCTGTAACGGTACCAAAGAACCCAATCATAGGTGCAGCTCCTGATATGCTCGCTAAAGAAGACAAATTCTTTTCTAACTTAAATACTTCTAAGTTACCCACGTTCTCTATTGCAGCATCTATATCTCTAAGTGGTTTTCCTATTCTTGCAATACCCTTTTCTACCATTCTTGCATAAGGCGTATTGACATTAGATAACATCGCTTTGGCGCCTTGTATGTTTCCAGAAGAAACGGCAGACCTAATATTGTCCATGAAACTGTTATCGACCTTACCTGCCTTCTTGATCGTAAAGTATCTTTCAAAAAAGATAAAAAAGGCCAATATTGACAAAATCAACAGGATTACATTAATAGCCATACCCAACGGGCCACCTTGCATCATAATATCTATGATACTCTTAACTGTGATTCCATCAGCTTCAGCATCGGCTTGTAGAAAAAAACCTAAATAGACCATATATTATTAAGTTAATTGTGTTGTAGTGATAAACGGGTTAAGTCACCCTAAAATTATATCTGGCAAAATTACTCATTAATATAACATATTACAAATTCTTACTATTTGTATTTAATAATCAACGTAAATAGGAGACAAACTCTATAGGGAAACCTCTAACGGGTATGATCCAAGGGCATAAACGGTACATTACTTACTATAATTTGATCCTATTAATCAATTAAAGTACTCTCGGAGGTAGCATCTTATGAATAAATTCAATTCTTTTGTAGTCAACTAACAAAAAAAGTAGAGCTATGGCTAAGATTCTTATAAATGACGGTATAAATCCACTTGCAATAGATAAGTTACGTGCGGCAGGTCACGAAGTAGATAATATTAATATCCCACAAGCGGAATTGATGGAGAAACTGCCTCAATATGATGCCATCTGTGTTAGAAGTGCTACTAAAGTAAGAACTGAACTTATTGATGGTTGCCCCAATCTCAAAGCTATAGGTCGTGGAGGAGTAGGTCTTGATAATATAGATGTTGAGTATGCCAGAGGAAAAGATATTGCAGTTCTCAATACACCTGCTGCATCATCTAGATCTGTTGCAGAACTCGCATTTGCACACCTTTTCAGTGTTGCAAGATTCTTATATAAGTCTAATCGTCACATGCCCACGGATGGTCAAGAAGAATTCAAATCGCTAAAGAAGTCATATTCTAAAGGATTTGAGTTAAAAGGAAAAACACTAGGTGTCATCGGTCTAGGTAGAATAGGACAAGAGACAATTAAGATTGCCCTAGGAATGGGTATGAAGGTTGTTGCTGTAGACCCATTTGTAAAAGAGGCTACTATCAGCTTCAGTATAGCTGATCAAAACTTATCTATAAAAATCCCTTCAGTTACAATGGATGACATGCTATCTCAAGCTGATATCATTACCCTTCATATTCCATTTACGGGTGCTCCCGTATTGAGTACATCAGAATTCAATAAGATGAAAGATGGTGTTATTCTTATCAATGCCTCTAGAGGTGGTACAGTAGATGAAGATGCTCTACTTTCAGCGCTAGCAAGTGATAAAGTAGCTGCTGCTGGGATAGATGTTTTTATTAATGAACCTAAACCAAGAAAAGACTTACTAGAACATCCCAACGTTTCTTGTACACCGCATATCGGAGCTAGTACCAATGAAGCGCAGGTAAACATAGGATTAGAATTGGCTGATAAGTTGATAGCTAAGCTGGGGTAACAAGTATTGTCTTTTTCATATATCAATACAACAGAACAATTTCCTTTTAAATTGAAACAATAAGAAGGATAAAACCTAAGCTAACTTAGCTGTTCTATTTGTTACTAGAAAATAAATCTGATTTACATAAAAAAAAGGGGCCTCATTTGAGACCCCTTTTTATTTATTGTATGAACTATTATTCTACTTAATTATAGATACTCTTTCGAATAGCACCTCATCGTTGATCTGTAATCTTAGAACATAAGTACCTGCTGGAATTTCGTTTACATTAACCTGTAAAGTCGTCTTACCAACTGCTGTCATTCTAGAATCAATACTCTGGATCAATTGACCCGCTGCATTATAGAAACCGCCAGACAATGATGATACACGTTCAGTTGTTACATCTATATTCAATACTTCGATTACCGGATTAGGATAAACTTCAGTAGTAACGACTTGATCCGCAGATAAGTCAAATGTCACGTCAATAGATATTATCTGACTGTAATAAAATGCACCATTGGCATCTACAAGTTTAAGTCTATAATAATGATTTCCTGACTCAACAATATTCTTATCATCGTATGAATAGTTAGATTCTGTACTTGCATTTCCTACTGCCGCTACTTGACCTACATTTTCAAATTCAGCATTTATATCATAAGCTCTTTCTATTACGATATAGTCTGCATTTACTTCTTGTGCTGTCGACCATGACAATTCATTCATTACATTGACCGCATTCCACTCACCTTGGAAAGTCAATAATGCAATGGGAATAATTACATCAGTTGTAACTCCCGCGTTTACAAACAAGCTATTATTAACAACTCCGTTCTGGCTATTTATTGTTAATAACACATCTCCAGAAGAGCCAATAAGTACACCGTTCACACTAGGTACAGCGCCTATTACATCACTATCTACTTCATCATCGGTACCAGCGTTAGAACTAACGAATTGTTTTTCGTCATTTGTATTAAGCATTTCAAATACTACATTGTATGTTCCTATTGGAAGACCTTCGAATAAGTATGTTCCATCCGCATCAGTAGTAGTAGTTGCTACTACCTCTACATTACCTGGAGACAACTTTCTTAACAACCTTACCGTAGCGCCTACTACAGGCAAATCAGTTACGTCATATATATTCTTCAATGAATTTTTAGTATCACACCAGAACTTAGATCCTATAGATCCTCCTCTGTAAAATCCTGCATCCACTGTTGTATTAATTTCACCAGAAGATATTCCGATTATTCCAGTCGTATTAGGACCAAAAGTTCCATCAACATCACTATCTGTAAGACCTAGATTCATGACATTCAGTGTCGGTACAAATGCCCCACCGATATCAAAGAATACATAATATTCACCTGGCATTACTCCTGTGAAAGCATACTCGCCAGCAGCATTAGTAATTACCGTGTCTATAGGAAGACCAGTTATAGCATTGTATAATACTACAGTTACACCACCGATTCCAGGGTCGCTATTATCTTGAATTCCATCTGCATTGTTATCCTGCCATACTTTATTACTTATTTCACCACATCCTCCTGTAGATGCTATTACATCAGCAGAACATACAGTTGAGCAATTCTTAGTATCTGTAATAGTAACAGAATATGTTCCTATGGCAAGGTTACCAATACTAGATGTTACATCTCCTGTAGACCATAAATAAGCATAAACACCAGTACCTCCATTAACAGAGGCTGTTACCGTACCATTGTCTTCACCACACATGGCTTCTGTCGTAATCAAAGTGCAACTCGGTGCACCTAGTGCTGATATATTAGCACTACATACTGACGTACAACCCGTATTATCAGTTACAGTCACGCTGTATGTTCCTCCACTCAGATTATCAATAGTTGCTGTATTGGCATTGTTACTCCATAAGTATACATATGGCATAACACCTCCTGTTACATTAACATTTGCTGATCCATTATTATCTCCACATGTTACATCAGTAACCGTGATCTCACACATTGGCGCATTTCCAGTGGCTTGTACAACAGCAGTACAAGTTGACGTACATCCTGCTGCGTCTCTTACCGTCCCCGTATAGGTTCCTGGCGCCAAACCTGTAATTGTCATAGATGTCTGACCCGTATTCCATGAATAAGTATATGCACCTGTTCCTCCTGATCCTGTA
>JALZVB010000293.1 GCA_023300835.1 Saprospiraceae bacterium
AGAGAGAAAAACTCAACGAAGACGAAAGAACTCAACCATCTCGACTTTAACAATTTAACAAATAGGCAAGCCATTAGATATTTTTATAGAGGAGCAGCGATAATCAGCACTGACTCATCCGAAAGAATTCTAATACCCAAGCGATTAATAACTTACGCAGGCTTAGAGAAGAAAGTAACTCTCTTTGCATATCGTGATCTTATTGAAATCTGGGATAGCAAATCATATGAAGCTCAACTAGAGTCTGAACCAGATAATTTTTCTGAGTTAGCTCAAGCGCTTTATTTAGCTAAGCAAAAAATAAAAACAGAAGATGAGTAAATATCATGTTCCGGTTTTATTAAAAGAATCTATCGAACATCTTGTAACAGATGTCGACGGAATCTATATAGATGTAACTTTTGGTGGCGGTGGTCATTCAAGAGAGATACTAAACAGATTAAGTGCCAAAGGGACCTTAATAGCTTTCGATCAAGATGAAGAGTCTAAAGAAAACCTAATCAATGATCCAAGAGTCATATTTCTGAAATCTAATTTCAGACATATATACAGATTCTGGAAATGGTTAGACATTCCTAAAGTTAGCGGCGTATTAGGCGACTTAGGTGTTTCTTCTCATCAATTTGATGTTCCATACAGAGGGTTTAGTTATAGATTCGATGCGGCATTAGATATGCGGATGAATGAATCTTCTGAAAGAACAGCGAGCCAGATTCTATTGACATATTCTGAGAAAGATCTGGTTAGAATTTTTTCTAAATACGGAGAAGTAAGAAATTCCAAGCAGTTAGCTAGAACAATAGTGGCAAGTAGAGATACGGCACATAACATGTCTACTACTAATGGGTTCAATGTACTTCTAGACAGTGTTAGGATAGGGGACAAACCAAGATATTTTGCGCAAGTCTATCAAGCATTGAGAATAGAAGTGAATGAAGAAATGGAAGCATTAAACGAAATGCTTACTGGTAGTTTAAGAGTGATGAAAGATGGTGGTAAAATGGTAATGATAAGTTATCATTCTCTAGAAGATAGAGCGGTTAAGAGATTTGTCAAAAGTGGCAATGCAGAAGGTATAAGAGAACAGGATGACTACGGAAGGTTTTTAAGTCCCATTAAACAATTGGGAAAATTAATACTACCAACAGAAAATGAATTGAAGGAAAACGTAAGGTCTACAAGTGCTAAGATGAGGGTAGCAGAAAAGATAAGGCCTATTATTTAAAATAAAATGAAGTTTTTTTTAAAGCATACTAGATTTATTGTATTACTGGCAGCATTAGGTGTCGTATATATATCTAATGCACATCATGCTGAGAGAAAACTGAGAGTTATAAATAAGTTACAGAAAGAAGTAGCTGATGCAAAGGCAAAGTACCAGAAAGTAAAAAGTGAAATAAATTACGAGAGTACTGAAAGTCAAATGGCAAGAGCACTTAATAAAAAAGGATTAAAAAGAAATACCACAGCACCTGTATTACTTAATTCGAAAGGGAGTTAAAAGTAGTGATGAATAGGAGAAATGAATTATTGCTGAGAGTTTACTTGGTACTATTTGGTTTTGTAGTATTTGCAGGAGTAATCCTGTATAAAGTTGTAAAGACATCTTTATTTGAAGGAGATAAATGGAGAGCTGAAGGCGGCAAGAATGTCAAGTGGATAGATGTAGAAGGAGAGAGAGGGAGTATATATGACATCAATGGCAACCTTCTTGCAACATCACTTCCTTATTTTGATATAAAGGTTGATTTGAAAACTTCTAGTCAAGAAAACTTTGACAAGTTTATCAGACCTCTTTCTAGAAAAATGGCAAAACATTTTGGAAAGTCTACTGAGCATTGGGAAACAAAAATGGTTCTTGCTCGTAGAAACGGAAAAGATAGTCAAGGAAGAAGTGCTAGATATTATCCTTTAGTGAATAAGGTTACTAAAGATCAATTGGATCTAATAAAAACATTTCCTTTACTCAATCTTGGCAAGTATAAAGGGGGATTGATTTATGAAAGAAAAACATTAAGAGAAAAGCCATTTAAAGAATTGGCTAAACGTACTATCGGATTAGATAGAAAAAACTCTGAAAAAGTAGGACTAGAAGGGTCTTATGATAAGTTACTAGCAGGAGAGACAGAGAAGAGATTAATGAGAAGAGTGCCAGGAGATATCTGGTTACCTGTTATAGATCCAGGAGAACTTGTGCAAGAAAGAGGTAGTGATGTAGTTACTACAATCAATATGCACATTCAAGATATTGCTCATAATGAACTAGAAAAAGTTCTTTATCAATATGAAGCTGAGAGAGGGGTAGTCATTGTAATGGAAGTCCATACAGGAGCTGTTAAAGCACTAGTAAATCTGAGTGAATCGGGAATGGGAACTTACAAGGAATCTTATAACGATGCAGTAGCAAGTTTAAGCGAACCCGGATCTACGTTCAAGTTGATCTCAGCGTTATCGCTGATGCAGCATGGAAAAATAGGATTAGAAAAAGAAGTTAATTTAAACGGTGGAAAGAAAAAGTTCTTTGACCAGTGGATGTATGATTCAGAAATGCATGGCATTTACAAATCAACATTCAGAGAAGCATTTGAAAAATCTTCTAATATAGGAATGGCGAGTTTAGCCTATGATGTTTTTGGAAAAAATGAATCTGGTTGGAAAAGTTACTACAATAGCCTTAAGAGCTTGAGAGTAATGAACCCAACGGACATAGATTTAATAGGGGAAAGAAAGCCTTTCTTCAAAAGTCCATTTAGCAGAGATGTTAAAGATAAAAACGTATGGTCAGGAACAACAGTTCCGTGGACAGCACATGGTTATGAACTCAGTATGACACCACTGCAGATTCTCAATTATTACAACACAATAGGTAATGATGGGAAGATGATGAGACCATACTTAGTGTCAGAAATTATTAGCCCTAACGGTGAAACCATGAAGTTTCAACCCAAAGTCTTGAAAGAACAACTGGTGAGTCCAAATGTTGTGAAAATGGCTCAAGAATTACTTACAGGTGTTGCCGAAAGAGGTACCGCTAGAAAATTGAAAGTTGAGAATCTAAGTTTCGCAGGTAAGACAGGAACGACACGTACAGAGTATTGGAAAAAGTCAGAAAGTAAGAAATACAATGCATCATTTGCAGGTTATTTTCCAGCTAACAATCCTAAATATTCTGTGATGGTTGTAGTCTATAATCCTAAAGGAAAAGATTACTACGGTGGAAAAGTAGCTGGTCCAGTGTTCCAAGGAATTATGAAAAGACTTTCTGGCTTTGAAAACACAGTTACTCCGGCAAATAGAGAAAAAACTGAGATGCTTTATGCGCAATCTGGTTACAAGCCAGACTTCAAAAAACTTCTTGAATATATTGGAATAGAATATAGCGATAAAGATAAAAGCAGTGATTGGGTTGTTGTAGAATCAAACAAAGATGAGTTTGGTTTCAAAAGCCAGAAAATCACAAATAAAGTTGTGCCGGACGTAAGAGGAAAAGGATTAAGAGATGCGGTTTATCTCTTAGAGGCAGTCGGCTTGAAAGTAGAAATAAAAGGTGTTGGAAAAGTATACAAACAGTCCATCGCCCCAAGAACAAAATTTAAGAAAAACGAAAGAATTACAATTCTTTTAAAATAAAGATTTATCAAAAGTGGTAAATAGAAACTATTGAAAAAACTAGAAAAAATACTAAAGTCAATAAATGTCTTAAGTGATATATCTGACTTGGATGGTGATGTAAATAATATATTTACGGATTCTAGAGATTGTACGCCAGGTTGTATGTTTATAGCATACAAAGGAACTCATCTCGATGGTCATAAATATATTAATGTTGCAATCGAGAATGGTGCGCAGTATATAGTATGTGATAACCCAGAATATGTGGGACTACATGATATACAATATATACTGCTAACTGATGCTCAGAAAGCAATAAGTAAAATAGCTACCAACTATTATGACAATCCATCTAAGCGTTTAACAGTAATCGGAGTCACAGGTACAAATGGGAAAACTACAACTACTAACCTACTTTACAACTTGTTCTTTCGACTAGGATACAAATGTGGATTAATTTCTACTATTGAAGTTCTATATGGTGACATAAAGATTGCTGCTAAACTAACAACACCTGATGCATTGACACTGCAACGGTTGTTCAGAGAAATGCTTACTGATGGTGTGACACATGTCTTTATGGAAGTGAGTTCACATGCATTGGATCAGGGTAGAGTAGATGGAATAGATTTTAATCTTGGCGTCTTCACTAACATTTCTCATGATCATTTAGATTATCATAAGACATATAAGGACTAC
Source organism: Saprospiraceae bacterium (assembly GCA_023300835.1). Taxonomy (GTDB): domain Bacteria; phylum Bacteroidota; class Bacteroidia; order Chitinophagales; family Saprospiraceae; genus RFSX01. The sequence continues at coordinate 4,312 of JALZVB010000293.1, forward strand.
ATTGTTGCGAAGAAATTGTTATTTGATAATCTCTCTTCTGATGCTAAAGCATTAGTAAATATTGATGATGTCAATGGCACCAAAATGATTGAATCTTCTAACGCTGAGACTTTTACTTATGCGTTGAAGAGATCATCTGACTTTAAAGGGAAAGTCATTTCTAATGAAATGTCTGGACTAGAGATGGAGATAAATCATCAATCTGTTTTCTTGAGGTTAATAGGAATGTTCAACGCTTATAATGCTCTTGCTATATATGGGGCAGGAAGAATACTAGGTGTAGACGAGCTTGATTTATTGACAACAATGAGTGGTTTAACAACTGCAGAGGGTAGAATGGAGGTTATAAGAAAACCAAATGCTTCTTACCATGCGATTGTTGATTATGCCCATACGCCAGATGCATTGAAAAATGTATTAGAGACTTTAGTAAAAATAAATAATTCAAAAAATAGAATTATAACTGTTGTAGGATGCGGAGGAGATAGAGATAAATTGAAGAGACCTATAATGGCTAAGATTGCATCTGATTTGAGTGATCAAGTTATTCTGACTTCGGATAATCCAAGGACAGAAAAAGCAGATCAGATAATTGCAGACATGATTGTTGGTGTAGCGAACGACAATAATGTGATGCAAATAATAGATAGAAAAGAAGCCATAAAAAAAGCCTGCGAGATAGCAGGTTCAGGCGATGTGATATTGATTGCTGGAAAAGGCCATGAAAAATATCAAGATATTAATGGAATAAAGTTTCCATT
>JALZVB010000294.1 GCA_023300835.1 Saprospiraceae bacterium
TAGAGCGGAAGACGAGACTCGAACCCGCGACCCTCAGCTTGGAAGGCTGATGCTCTACCAACTGAGCTACTTCCGCATTCAAAGTGTGGGGGTGATAGGAATCGAACCTATTCAGTCGAAACAACGGATTTACAGTCCGTCCCGGCTCTCCAACTCCGGCGCACCCCCTTCCTTAATTTTATTTATCATTCTAATTGCAATTATTTCTAATTGAACAATTAGACAATAAAATGAGCCGATGGAGGGATTCGAACCCCCGACCCGCTGATTACAAATCAGCTGCTCTGGCCAACTGAGCTACATCGGCAAAAAGATTAATATTTCAAGTTATTTCAACGCATTCTTTCAATGCGAATGCAAAAATACTTTTTTTATTTAGTTTAGTAAACAGTAAAATGAATTTATTTTCATTTTTTTTTCACTTTAGACATTTTTGCCTTAAAAAGCTCTGTTTTTGTCACTTCAGACACTAAACTCTACGCAAAAGTAATACTTTATTTGAATCACATTAGAAAATAAGGAAATATGTTTGCCTCAGGTAATAATATTATTTAAACACCTTCGTATTATACTTATAATCAAGCACTTGGGTGGGCCTTCTTATATACTTCTTGCAATTTAGCAATCGTGTTATGTGTATAGACTTGTGTTGCTGCAAGACTAGCATGTCCTAACAGTTCTTTTACGGCGTTAAGATCTGCACCATTATTCAACAAATGCGTTGCAAAGCTATGTCTCAATACATGAGGTGATCGATCTTTCTGAGAAGTTATTTCAGACAATTCTCGCTTTACTATATTGTATACGAGTTTGGGATATATGTTTTTCCCTTTAAAAGTCAGAAAAAATGCGTTTTCTGCATTTGCGTCAGCAAAAAAAACATCTCTTTCTTCAATATATGTTCTTACTAACTTGATAACTTCTTCGGAAATAGGAACATAACGTTCTTTGTTACCCTTACCTAATATCTTCAATAATTGGTTACTGAAATCAAAACTTGAATCTGTGATCGATATCAATTCACTTTTTCTCATTCCGGTATTATAGAAGAGCTCTATTATTAGTTTATCTCTTAATGATTCTAATTTTACTTCATCATTATCAACTTCTTGTGTCTTATTATGTCTGGTTGGATTTTGGTCAGCTGATATTTTATATTCCTGAATATACTTAGGAAGTGTCTTAGGAATTTTAGGTGCAATTACTTTTAATGTTGGATTTTTGGACACAATACGCATCCGCATCAAATATTTGAAGAGTGATCGCAATGAAGATACTTTTCTATTTATTGATTTAGAAGAGATCTTAGCTTCCATTAGATCTACCATCCATGATCTTATATGGGTATGCTGGACATCGGACCATACTATTTGCGGATATATCGCCTTTAGAAACTTAATAAATTGACTTATATCGTTTCTATATGAAGTGGTCGTGTGGGCAGAGTACCTTTTCTCATAACTCAAGTATTCGAAAAACGTACTCTCTAATGAGGGCATGGCAACTTCTAATGTGGATTCTGACATCATATTATATTATTATACAATATGTTCAAAAACAGAGCCAAAAGAGACCTTATTAAATACTATGTGCAGAATGCCAATGCAGGCTATGCTTTTCTCTCAATCTGGTGACGATACATGGATATTGTATTTTGAATACCGAAGTATAAAGCATCACTTATCAAAGCATGTCCTATAGAAACTTCTAACAATGACGGGACTGTATTTACGTAGTAGTTAAGATTATCTAAGTTGAGGTCGTGTCCAGCATTGACACCTAGATTTAACTTTTCTGCTTCTTTTCCTGCCAAAACATGTGGTTTAACTGCTTTTTCTTTATTATCGAAATATTGATTGGCGTATTTGCCCGTATAGAATTCTATTCTGTCCGTCCCTGTCTCTTTTGCTGCTCTGACAGCAGCGACATCAGCTTCAAGAAATAAGGAAACTCTGATATTGTGCTTATGGAAAACTGCGATAATCTTTGAAAGGTATTCTTTATGCGTTAGTGTATCCCATCCTTCACTAGAAGTCAAGGCATCTGGCAGGTCTGGGACTAATGTTACCTGATGTGGCTTAATAATACAAACTTGATTAATAAAATGATCTGAAGGATAACCTTCTATATTGAACTCAGTAGTTACCAATTCCTTGAGTGGTTTGAGGTCATTGAATCTAATATGCCGCTCGTCAGGTCTTGGATGAACCGTGATTCCTTGTGCACCATATTCCTCGCAATCTCTAGCAAACTTGTAAAGATCTGGCAAGCTCTCTCCCCTAGCATTCCTTATTAATGCTACTTTATTAATATTAACACTTAATCTTGTCATCTTAGCTATATGTTAATGGTTAAAATAATTCTCTATGTTTGCAAATGTAGATTAATAGATACTCAACTAAACTAAAATGACCAGCGGTCTCAAACAACGTCTAAAAACAGCAATAATAATAGGAATACCCATCTTATTTTTGCTTTTCTATAACGTACTAACACAAAAGATATTTCTAAGCTTGCTAATAATATTATGCTCAGTAGAATATCTTAACATCAATTATAAGGGTGCCTTGATGAACTGGAAACCTATGGTTTCTTTTCTCATGTCTGTATTATTATTATATGTTGGATGGGGAGGCTTTGGTATATCTCCAGTAATTCTTATCGTCAGTGGGGTCATATTTAATGTGTTACTGTTACTACATCTTTTCTATTCTGATAGTAATGTTCATTCTAAATATCCATGGATCATAAATCCTCTATATACAGCGGTTCCGCTTGCTTCATTGTTATCAACATCTGGTAGTTCATCTTTTAATTATCTCCTCATTGGCGTTTTACTTCTGATTTGGGTGAGTGATATAAGTGCTTATTTTGTTGGAAAGAGTATTGGGAAGAGGAAACTTATGCCAACTGTTTCTCCCGGAAAAACCAGAGAAGGTTTTATGGGAGCCGGATTAGTTACTGTGCTATTCAGTTATATATTCTACGCTGTATCAGGACATTTCAGTCTGCAAGTCTGGTGTCTTATAGCACTTGCGGTTTGGTTATTTGGTTCTCTAGGGGATCTTGTAGAGTCAAAAATGAAAAGACAACTTAACATCAAAGACTCAGGTAGTATTCTGCCAGGGCACGGTGGTTTTCTAGATAGGTTTGATGGATTTTACTTTTGCCTACCTTTTGTATTAATGCTTACTAAATTACTCGGTTACATATGACATTTCATAAAGAAGGATACCCTACTCTCTTACTGACATTATTGGTCGCTGCACTGTTGACAGTTTCTAGCTATTACTTTGCGCCTATGTGGTTGCATTATATCGCAATATTATTATCTCTGTTTCTGCTGATTGTCGTTTTACAATTTTTCAGAAGTCCATCTAGAAAGGCCTCTACATTAGATGACAATAAGGTACTCACCCCTGCTGATGGCAAGGTCGTGGTTATAGAAAAAATATTCGAACCAGAATTCCTAAAGGCTGAATGCTGGCAAGTATCGGTATTCATGTCACCGCTCAATGTACATATTAACAGAAATCCCGTATCTGGAATTGTTGCTTATGAGAAGTATCACCCAGGTAAATATTTAGTCGCATGGCACCCTAAGTCATCTACTGAAAACGAAAGACATACAACTGTATATAATACACCTAATGGACAGATTCTTATTAGGCAGATTGCTGGGGCTCTAGCAAGAAGGATTGTAAATAATGTAAAAGCCGGTGATAACGTTACTCAGAGTGAAGAAATGGGTTTTATAAAGTTTGGATCACGGGTTGATATCTTCTTGCCTCTAGATGCTAAGATTAAGGTTGAGCTGGAGCAAATGGTTAAGTCGCCGATGGATGTGATTGCGGAATTTTAGTTTAGATTGTTGTTAGTTTATCATGTTTCTATCGTACTTAATTGGTATTTCCAGAAATATGATAAACAAACATTTAATATAATTAAGCATTGATATGTGGCTTAACCATTCCCACAATAGCTTGGACCCAATCAGGGTTATCATTAAGACTAGGGACTAGATCTAATTTCTCTCCACCCATTTCTAAAAACTCTTCATGATACTCATCTGCTATCTCAATTGTAGTTTCTAGACAATCTGATACAAATGAAGGTGAGAATACCAATAGTTTTCTTTTTCCTTCTTTATAAAGACGTTTTAATACATCTGGTGTAAAGGGCTCTGTCCATGGATCTCTACCTAACCTGGATTGGAATCCTACAGAATATTGATCTTCAGAAAAACCTAATTCTTCTACGAGTAGCCTTGTTGTATCAAAGCATTGTGCAGAGTAACACATTTTATTCTTATCATTGAGTATATCGCAACAACCTTCTTTCTTGAGACAATAATTATTACAATCTGAATTTCTTAGGTGCCGCTGAGGAATACCATGATAACTGAATAGAATATGATCATACTCGGACATGTCAAATTTTCTAGCGTTGTCAGCATAGACTTTGATCATATCCTTATTATCATGATAAGAACTGATGAACGATATCTCAGGTATTGTTAACCATTTTCTCACAACGTCCATTACTTCCTGGAGTGCAGATCCTGTACTGGCAGAGGCATATTGAGGAAACATAGGAAAAACAACGATTTTGTCCACATTGGCAGCTCGCATTTTTTCTAGTGCGCCTTCTACTGAAGGTGATTGATAACGCATTCCTAACTCTACATAACAGTCTTCACCTAAGGCATCCTGTAATTGATTCATAACCTTGTACCCATAATGCTTAAGTGGAGAACCTTCTTCTGTCCATAGCATTCTATATAATTTACCAGAGGATCTGGCTCTGAAGGGCGCAATAATGCCCCGAACTAGAATCTGTCTAAAAATCCAAGGAATATCTATTACTCTTCCATCCAGAAGAAACTGTCGTAGATACTTTCTTACTGATCCAGTAGATGGGTCATCTGGTGTTCCCAGATTAACGATAAGGACGCCTGTTTTACTCATAGGTATTGGTTTCAGCTTTTGAACACAAATAACCGAAATATGTTGATCCTAATCATAGCAATTATTAATTTCTTTTGGCAGATAATAAAATTGATATTTGTACTCAGTTCAAAACGTAAATATGTCTACAACAAAAGTTAAAGCAAATAATAAGCCTCTCATTCTAGTTACCAATGATGATGGTATAACGGCTCCTGGAATCAAAGCCCTTATAGAAGTCGCTCGTAAGATAGGTGAAGTCGTTGTAGTTGCGCCTGATTCTCCACAATCTGGTCAAGGTCACGCAATATCCATAAACAAGCCCCTTAAGCTCAATAAAGTAGACATATTCAAAAACATAGAAGCTTATGAGTGCTCAGGGACACCAGCAGATTGTGTCAAATT
>JALZVB010000295.1 GCA_023300835.1 Saprospiraceae bacterium
TCCAATACAACATTATTCGTAAGACTTAAGGTATCGCTAGGCTTATGATTATAGGTTGTGAAGGTATTGCCATCATATTTTATTAAACCATTGGGCGTTCCCATCCAAATGAAGCCAGTACGATCTTGAATGATGCTATTAATTGAATTCTGATTAAGTCCTTCTTTATTACTTAATTGTTCAAAGAGAAAAGGAGGGGTAGTATAGGCAAAAAGAGTGCACCCTGATACGGATAACGTAAGCAGTAAGAGTATAATTCGGTATTGTCCCAATATCCAATAAGAGGTATGGATAGCGCTAATTTGTTTAGGATATTCCTTCATTAACAAGGAGTAGTTTGCTGGTTAATACGTACCATTTATTCAAATTGTTTTATTAATCATTAGTATTCTTTTATTTGAAGGCTTTATTTGAAGGCTTTATTTTTAGTGATGAATCAATGAATTATTGGTGATGAACGATAATGTCTGTTAAATTTTGCTGTACACTCTAATTTAGGAAGAACGCAATCTAATGATGCTTTTTGATATAGTCAGAAGGATTCATTTGCATGATTTTTTTAAATTGCTTATTAAAATTTGATAAGTTATTAAAGCCTGACTCATAGCATATATTGCTTATGTGTAATTTGTTTTCTATCAATAATTTACAAGCATAACCAATTCTAATTTCTATCAAATATTGAGAAAATGTTTTGCGATGAATTCTTTTAAAATAACGACTGAACGCAGTCGGATTCATATCTGCCACAGCAGCGACATCTCCTAATTGTATGGGCTTCTTAAAGTTTTTAAATATATATTCATGTATTGCATCAGAACCACCCTTGATATTGGAATTGAAGTATCCTTCACTCGACAACAAAACTTTGTCTGAATGATTTGCTAAAAGATCTAGTAGTTTTAACAATAATAATAGTTGTTCGAATTCATCTTGTTCTAAAAAAAGTTGTTGAACATATTCAACAACAGGAAATGGTAGATTATTGAAACGGATTCCTCTATTTGCCAGTTTGAATAAATCTACTAAATGGCTAGAAATTGGAAGACCTAAAAACTGGTCTCCCATAAAATCCTCTCGAAAATGAATACAATAGGCTTCTGCTTTCAGATTAGCTTTAGAAATAAAATAATCTTCATCATTTAACCACATATGTGGAAGATTTTTTCCAATCAATATAATCTCACCTGGCTGAAATTTTTCAATGCTGTCTCCTACAAATCTAGTACCAATACTATCAACAATAACTACCAATTCTAATTCGGGATGATAGTGCCAAAGCTTTAAAAAGTTTGGATAACTATTTTTTTTAACCGAAAAAGGCTTCCTTTGTTTAGAAGTTCTATTTAATAGTTGTGGTTTCAAATAATATAATTTTTGTAGATATACTGACTTAACACTTAGGAATGTATGTGAATTTATTTTTGCACCATTTCTTAAACACTCTGTACTAAACTTCAACTTCCTAAGTACCTACTCTCATAGCTAGAAGTTGATTTTACAAAAGTGCTACAATAGCAATGTATAAGATTTTAATTCTTTTATGACTAAAATTTCATTCTTTTTTAAGTTTAGGCAAAGATAGCATCAGTATTTGTCATTTGAGTGGTAGTAAAATTTCATAAATGCAATTATTTTTGCTTATATCAATCAAATTATTTTTTTCATAAAAAGTATTTTCACAACCTTTATTTGAATGCAATTAGATACTGTGATAACTGGAATTGAAGTAAGGGATGTAAGATTCCCTACTAGCAAGAGTTTAGATGGCTCAGATGCCATGAACCCTGATCCCGACTATTCTGCGGCTTACGTAGTATTATTAACAAATCACCCGGATAAGTTGGAAGGGCATGGTTTAACCTTTACTATTGGAAGAGGAAATGAATTATGCGTTGCAGCTATTCAGTCTTTATCTCATTTAGTCGTCGGAAAGTCCATGGCAAATATTGCTAAGGATATGGCTGGCTTCTGGAGAAACCTTACAGGAGATAGCCAATTGCGATGGCTAGGTCCAGAAAAAGGGGTGATCCATTTGGCAACAGGCGCAATCGTGAATGCTGTCTGGGATTTATATGCCAAGATAGAAGGAAAACCTCTCTGGCAACTAATAGCGGATATGACTCCAGAAGAACTAGTTTCTTGTGTAGACTTTACCTATATCACAGATGCTATTACTCGGGAAGAAGCACTACAATTATTAAAAGAAAAAGCGGCAACTAAGCAAGATAGAATTACTTATCTAAAAGAGAAAGGCTATCCTGCTTATACCACTTCGGCTGGCTGGTTAGGCTATTCTGATGAAAAAATGCGCCGCCTTTGTCGAGAGGCAAAAGCGGAAGGTTTTACCCATCTAAAAATGAAAGTGGGCTCCAATTTGAAAGATGATATGCGACGAGCTGCTATCATTAGAGCCGAAATTGGAGATGATTTAAGATTGATGATGGATGCTAATCAAAAATGGGATGTTCAAGAAGCGATTGCCAATATGAAAGAATTGGCTCAATTCAATCCTTATTGGATCGAAGAACCTACTAGCCCTGATGATATTTTAGGACATGCTGCTATCGCTAGGGCTGTAGCTCCTATTAAGGTAGCTACAGGAGAGCATTGCCAAAATAGGGTAGTATTCAAACAGCTGATGCAAGCAAAAGCTATTGAAATCTGTCAAATAGATAGTTGTAGAGTAGGGGGAGTTAATGAAATTTTAGCCATTCTTTTAATGGCTGCTAAGTTCGATATTCCTGTTTGTCCACATGCTGGTGGAGTAGGCTTGTGTGAATACGTACAGCACTTATCCATGATAGATTATATAGCTATTAGTGGTTCTTTAGAAAACCGTATTATAGAATATGTTGATCATTTGCATGAACATTTTTTTGATCCTGTAGTTATTAAGAATGGTAATTATATGGTTCCTACTATGCCAGGGTATAGTATAGAAATCAAACCTGCATCATTGGAAAAGTATGATTATCCCAATGGGGAAGTGTGGAAGGAGGAACTAAATCTGAAGGTTGAAGTTGGTTAATACTTACTTTTAAAATAGTGCCCTTTTTACAATTTAATTGGTCGTTATTTTATAACAAATTTTGCCCACTATATTTCAATTAATTGATAGTTCAGTTAATTCTATTTTCAACCTGTTTAGGTTCAGTAGTGGGCATCTTTTTATTTTGTGTTTTGATAAATGAAAGAGCTAGATAACTAGCTTGTCGTAATCTAATAATAAATGAAATTCAGTTTAAAAAATAAAGTAGCCATTGTGACAGGAGGAGGCAGCGGTATTGGAAAGGCTATTAGTGAAACATTTTCAGAGATGGGCGCAACGGTTCATATTTTAGATATGAATTTAAAGGCTGGTCGAGAAACTGCCAAGGAAATTTCTCAAAAATATAAGCCTGCATTTTTTAATAAATGCGATGTTACAAATGCTAAAAAGACGAATGCCGTTTTCAAAAAAATTAATAAGATAAATGGAATCGACATTCTGGTTAATAATGCAGGAATAGGATTTGTGGGAAATATTGAAAACACAACTGAAGAAGATTTTGATAGATTATATAGCGTTAATGTCAAAGGAGTTTTTAATTGTATGAAAGCGGCCATTCCTTTTTTAAAAGAAAAGAAAGGAGGAGTCATTATTAACATGGCTTCTATCGCTTCTACTGTAGGTATTGCTGATCGTTTTGCTTATTCCATGTCAAAGGGAGCGGTTTTAACAATGACCTATTCGGTAGCTAAAGATTATCTTACTGACAACATCCGGTGTAATTGTATTTCGCCAGCTAGAAT
>JALZVB010000296.1 GCA_023300835.1 Saprospiraceae bacterium
GCTTTTATCTTTTCAGTATTCTCTACTTCTTTGATAACTTCTACAGGCTTCTCTACTTCGACAATCTTCTCTACCTCAACTATCTTTTCAATTTCTGTTGGTTTAGCTGCAAGATCAGCAGTCATTTTCTTCTTGTCATTTTCCCAATTGGTCATCTTAAGAGTCCAACTGTTTCTATCTCCTGTGTATGAAGATTCTAACGCTGCATACTTAGATTCCCAAGCTTTTATCTTTTCAGTATTCTCTACTTCTTTGATAACTTCCACAAGCTTCTCAACCTCTACTATCTTTTCTACCTCTTTGATAACTTCAACTGGCTTCTCAACCTCTACTATCTTCTCTACCTCTACTATTTTATCAACTAGCTTTTCTACTTCTACTATCTTCTCTACCTCTACTATTTTATCAACTAGCTTCTCTACCTCTACTATTTTCTCTACTTCTACTATTTTCTCTACTTCTACTATCTTCTCTACTTCCCTAACAATCTCGTTAACTATTTCAATTTCCTTGACAACTTCAATAGGTTTCTCAACTATTTTCTCTACCTCCTTGATAACTTCAACAAGTTTCTCAACCTCTACTATCTTCTCTACTTCGACAATGCTCTCTACTTCCTTAATTATTTCAACTATCTTTTCTACTTCAACTATCTTCTCTACTTCCTTGATAACTTCAACTGGTTTCTCAACCTCTACTATCTTCTCTACTTCGACAATTTTCTCAACCAGTTTCTCTACTTCTACTATCTTCTCTACCTCTACTATTTTATCAACTAGCTTCTCTATCTCTACTAGCTTTTCTACTTCTACTATCTTCTCAACCTCTACTATTTTATCAACTAGCTTCTCTACCTCTACTATTTTCTCTACAGGTACTTCTTTTATAACTTCTACTTCTTTTATAACTTCTACTTCTTTAGTAACCTCTACTTCTTTGATTACTTCTACCTCTTTAACTACTTCTACCTCCTTTATAACTTCTACTTCTTTAACTACCTCTACTTCTTTTACAACTTCTACTTCTCTTACTACCTCTACCTCTTTTACAACAGGTACTTCTTTTATAACCTCTATTTCTATAATCTTCTCTATTTCCTTAGGTTGTATTGCAAGTTGAGAAGTAAAATTCTGCTTCTCCGTTTGCCAGCTGCTCAACTGCGTACTCCATTCTCTTTTTTCTGACTCATACTTAGAGTTAACACCTTTGTATTGACTTTCTAGTGAAGCGTATTTTGAATTAACATCTTTGTGCTGATTTTCTAGAGTAGAATACTTGGAAGCGTATCCGTCATTTTCAGACTTAAGGTTAGAGTATTTAGAACTCCATTGAGAAATTTCTTTATCCTTCCCCGAGAATTTACCTTTTAGCCAACTCCATGCACCCCACCATCCTAATAGCCATGCACCTAGCATGAACAATAATGGGAGTAAGATACATAGTGGGCATCCAAAGAATGTTCCTAGAATAAAAAGCTTTGTATATATAAATAAGGTCATTTTGTTTCGTATTTAATCTTTTCAATAATTATGGGTTACTGCTTCTACTTAAGGATTACTTCTACTCTTCTATTGAGTGCCTTATTTTCTGGAGAATCATTAGGTTGAATAGGTTTATTAGGGCCAAATCCATCCGCGTCCATTTTAGCAATACTTACACCACCATTTGATTTTATATATTCCCTTATCTGACTCGCTCTATCTTTGGATAACTGCAGGTTAGCAGCGGCGTCTCCATCAGCATCGGTGTGACCGTGAACATCTAATTTTGATCCTTTGACTCTATCTAGATAATAAAATAGATCACTGAAATCTTGTCTTTGTTGTCCTGACAAGCTTAGTTTATCAGATCCTGTCTGGAAATATAGAGTGATTGGCTTACCAAACAATCTGTTTTTGATAGCACCTAATCTCTTAGTGTTGTCTACTGTTCCACCAAAATTGAAATCTACACCTCTACGTAATGTATCGTTTTTGAAACATGTGTTCCTTTGTGTAGAAGTGGTTTCTATCTGCGAAGACGGTGCACCCAATCTTACTAACCAATTTTTTACGTCAGCTGCTCTGGCATAGCCTAGGTTAGGTAGTATCGGGTGATTACCTTTTTCGTAATCAGCATGATAACCTTCTACCGTCAGAACTTTCTTAGTGTTGTCCTTAAGGTACTGAACTGTTTTCTTTAGCTTATCTTCTATCCCTTCATTTTTAATAATGAGGTGTGAGTAGTTATCCTTGGTATATTTAATATTGTAATCCGACTCAAATATTTCTTTAGATCCGTCTTTTACTTTCCAATGGCTGCAAGCATCTCCTGCTGTGCAAATGTATTTTTTGAAAAACCACCATCCAATTATTAACCATATCAACAACAGGACTAACCAAAACCAAATGGATCTTAACATCTTTCTTAGAAAATTTATTTGATAAATAATGTTACAATTGCAAAAATCTCATACTAAATAGAGTCTATAAAAATAGCTATTTGAAAGTGATTGACAAAACCCCTTTGAAAATTATTGGATTTCAATAGGATAAATCTTTTTTAAAAAACGCATATTTAAAAACAACATACGTTTTTTAGATCTTATTACTCTTGTTCAATTTCTTATAAATCAAATAGTTAGAGACATTGAATTAGACGACATTTTAACGATAAAGTCATTCATTGTAGAAAAATAATTATATAAAAATTAATAGCGAGTAGGATATTTTATCTTCACACCGCATTGTATCACCATAAATTATTTCATGTCCTCTAGAAGAGATTTCATTTCTCAGCTGTCTATTCTGAGTCTAACCAATCCCAATTACAATCCCATATCAGTTGTAAGTAATAGCAACAAATGGACCGAATTGAAATCACAGTACCTATCCAACAGAGAAGGATTTGTAAATATGAATATCGGTAGTGCAGGCATTCTCTCAAGACCTATATACAAGAAGTATTGTGAACATATTATGGCACTTAACGCTTATGCACCCTATGAAATATATCAAAAAAGTGAAAAAGAAATAGCGCAGTCATACATAAGGTTAGCTAATTCATTGGGTATAAAAGCTGATGACATTACCCTGGTGGAAAACTCTACGGCAGGATTGAATAGAATAATATGGGGCCTTCCTATAGACAACCGTAAAGAAATCATCTGTGCAAACATTGATTATCCTTATGCGACCCAGTCTATTATAAACAAAGCCAATCAAGACAGTCTCAAGATCAAGAAAATAAATCTAGATCTGTCCATAATGTCTGACACAGAAATCGTCCAATCATACGAGCGAGCCATTAATAAAAATACCAGCCTGCTATTATTGACGTATATAACTCATATTGAGGGCCACATTATGCCTGTCAAAAAGATCATTGAAATGGCTCATGGCTATGGTGTAGCAGTTCTTTTAGATGCCGCTCATGCTTATGCCCATATAGAACATTCTATAGCTGATCTCAATCCGGATTATTACGTAACCAGTCTACACAAGTGGATGGGAGCGCCACTGGGAACAGGATTGCTCTATGTCAACCCCCATAGAATACACCAACTCCTTCCCCATTCTCCGTACTCTCGTCAAGAACAAGGAACCATCCATAAACTACATGCAAAGGGAACGAGAGCTTTTCAGAACGAGATTATTCTGAGTACCGTACTAGACTTTAATAGTCAAGTAGATATAGCCGCTAGAGAAAATAGATTGAAAGCGTTGACATCAATATGGTATGATAGTTTATCTGATCATAAAGGGGTTAAGAAAATAACACAGGCTGATAAATATTGTGGAATGGCTTCTATTAGTTTAGAAAACAACAAGATTAATCTAGACAAAGAACTCATAGACAAGTACAATATTCACATCAAAAAGATAAACCGCCAAGGAAAGAAAATCTATAGAATCTCAAGCGGATTACATCTTGATGAATCAGACATGAATAAATTTGTAAATGCGGTAAACACAATTATAGGCTGCTAAATGATAAAGAAAAACATATAGAAATATTAATGGAAGGTGTTCA
>JALZVB010000297.1 GCA_023300835.1 Saprospiraceae bacterium
TTTTCTGAAACAGTAATGGTTGATGTTCTAGGTGAATATCAAGTTACCTTAATGGGGAATAATGGTTGTCCTAACACAAGATCTATTTCAGTAATTGAAAATATCGATATTCCTGATTTCGCTAACTTTAATGTAGATATACAAGGCTGCGATGGTTCTGCCATTATTGATGCTATTAACATATCTGGCGGCACGGCTCCTTACACAGTACTTATAGACAATACGCTACAAGGCACATCAGGAGAAGGGTATGATGTAGCTGGTGAAGGAATGCATACACTACAAATTTCTGATGCTAACGATTGTACATTGGACACCGTATTTATGATTGAAGCTATTCAGGAATTAGAGGCTTTTATAACGCCAGAATATTTTATCAAAATTGGAGAGGATCAATCATTCGAATTAGAGTTGAATAAAGCTACTGCTGAGATTGCTACAATAGTATGGCTGCCGGAGATAGGATTAACTTGTTATGATTGTACAGAGACCACGTTTGTAGGTTTTGAATCCACGGAATACAATATTTCCATAATTGATATCTACGGTTGTGAAACTGAGACTAGAGTACGTATAGATGTTGAACCAGAAATCTCAGTCTTTATTCCTAATGTTATGAATTTGTCAGATATAGGAGGCGTCAATGACTACTTCACATTATTTACCGGGGCGGGGGATATAAACATTATAGAAAGAATGTACATTTATGACAGGTGGGGGAATAAGGTATTCGGAAACGAACAACTGTCACCTAATGTCAAAGAAGAGGGCTGGAATGGCTATCTTAACGGGCAACAGGCGCTTACAGGTGTATATGTATATATGATTGAGGTGAGATATCTCGATGATAGTACGGAGATATTTTCAGGAGATTTGACTTTGATAAGATAACATAGAAACACCGCTGGAAAAGCTAATAGCTTTTTCTAGTTTTGATCATTCCACTTCTGTTTAAATTTTCGAATAAGATTTTAAAATAAATAATAACTAACCATTATGATACTCAATAAAAATGTCTTTGAAGGAATTGCTTTATTTGTTTTGTTACTTATCTATAATGTAGGAGAATCCCAATCATTGCCAATAGATTTTGAAAGTGAAGTCACGACTTCCAACTTTATAGATTTTGATGGTGGTACGGCAAGTGTAATTGCTAATCCTGCACCTATGGGAATTAATACAAGTGCAACAGTTGCTCAGATTGTCAGAGATGGCGGATTAATATGGTCAGGGAGTAAAATAGAATTGGATGCTAATTTAGATTTTTCATCTTCCAATTCTATTTCTATGAAAGTGTATACAAGTGCGCCTATTGGGACTATCGTAAAGTTTAAGTTAGAAGGATCAGGCGTTTCAGAAAGAGATATACCTACGACAGTTTCTAATGAGTGGGAAGTATTAACATGGGATTTCACAGGTGAACCTAGCGTTTCTAATACACTAGTCTTTATGTTTGATTTTGGTAATTTAGGAGATGGTTCTGAATCATCAACTTTCTTATTTGATGATATTGAACAAGCGTTTGGAGGTAGCCAGATTGATCTGCCAGTAGATTTTGAAAGCTCAACCGTGAATTATGTAACAACTGATTTTGGAGGTAATGTATCAACGTTGGCAACAGATCCATCAGATCCCAATAACACAGTTGTACAAGTTGTTAAAACAGATCAAGCTGCTTCATGGGCGGGAACTACTATAGGAACATCTGGTGGCTTTGCGACCGATATCCCACTGACTCTAACTAACTCCAAAATGACAGTTAAAGTATGGTCACCCGAAGCAGGAACACCTATCCGTCTGAAAGTTGAAGATTCCAAAGACCCTACACATACTTCTGAAACAGAAACCAATACAACCGTTTCTAAAGATTGGGAAACATTAGAATTTGACTTTACAAATGAAGCTACTGGCACGCAAATGTTAAGTGTCGGTCTGGATATGGGCTGGACCTTCAATATGGCATCTATATTTTTTAATTTTGGAACAGAAGGCGCATCAGCAGGCGAAAAAACTTATTATTTTGATGATGTTCAAATGGCAGATTTAGTGTTAAGTACTTCTGATTTACTAGCTGAAAACATAAGCATATTTCCTAACCCCACTAGTGACAACTGGACAATAAAATCTGAAACCAGTCTTATCAACTTGGTAGAGTTATTTGACTTTAAAGGAAGGCGATTAGTTGTTTTTTATCCTGAAAATAACGTTGTAAAAATTAATGCATATAATTTAGAGGAAGGATTATATATTTCTAGAATATCTACTGATTTAGGAACCAGAGATATCAAACTTATAAAAAAATAAGATTTGGGCTTATTGTAAAAGATGGCAAGCTGAATTGATTATATAATGAATAGAGAATCAATCTAGGTACACAACCTTATTATTGGTTAATACGCCGTTCTCATAATTAAACGTGAAGTCATTAAGCTTATGGAATTCAGGGTTCATAATGGCACCAAAATTGTCTTTAAATCGATAGTTTCTATAGATAAGTCTCCAGCTCAAACAGTCTACAGGATCGCTTGATAGACAGTTGGAATAGCTTCCGCAGTTAGATTTTTTAATATGGTTAGAGTCCTTGTTTTTCTGTTCAGAATTATAAGTTTCGACGACACTTATCTTTAGTTTTTGACCAATGCTAACCATCAGTTTTTTGTTTTAGATTTGATTCGTTTGCTTCCCATCGATTCAATAAAAAACGAAAACGTGAAATCTCTTTTATGATGACTTGATATGAAAACGATTTCTTTTGTAACCGTCTTTTCCTATAGCTGCCGATGGGAACAGTTCTTGGTTATTCCTTGTGTCCCAGATTTATAAGATATTCCTCCATTGTGTAAATAGCTCGCTCTAATTTTCTAGTATAAAAACTGCTATAAGCTTCATCCGAGTAGATGACATTCTCTGGTCCTACAAATACTTCAGAAAATATAACTGGGTATAATACTTGACCGTATGTGATTGAAGAGGTAGTATGTAAAAATCAAATGATTACTAGTAATTTTTTCATTGTGCTAGAAGCCTTAGTTATTTAATATTACAATTTTATTATTGAGCCTACAGTCATATGTTCTCTAGTATATGATCTTCTAGTTAAACTTAACAAGTACATTTCCCTATTTACACCTCTTTTAACTTTTAAGAATTCCAATAAAAAAAATAAAAGGTTGTAATGTAGTTTTTTGATTGTTAGACTGTTTTTTTTAGAACTATATCATAATCAAAGAAACTCCTTTCATTAGATCAACGTTTTTTATATCTTAAACAAAATTTTAAATCATGAACGAATCAACATCCTCTCATAATTTAGATTATGTCAAAAATAAAGTTAAATTTTTTGGCAAAGGATCTGAGTATCTAGGTATAGTACTTATTAACCTACTTCTCACAATAGTTACCTTAGGAATTTATCATCCCTGGGGAAAGGAAAAGTTAGAAAGTATATCTGGGGAGAAACTGAGCTAGATGGTTCAAGATTCGTTTTTCATGGTACGGGTAAAGAAATGTTGAGAGGATTTCTTATCGCTTACTTTATATTATTAGTTTTCTTTTTAGGACCGCGATTTTTATTTACCGATCCTAAATTTGTAGTTGGATTTCTTATAGCATTCTACATATTAATAATATTCTTAGTACCATTCGCGATGTTTGCATCGTGGAGATATCGTATGTCTAGAACATCTTGGAGAGGTATCTTCTTTTCCTTTAGAGGTAACCTCGGGGAATTCTATAAACTATATTTCAAAAATGTATTTTTTGTAATTATCACTTTTGGAATCTATGGTGCTTGGATGAGAGTTAAACTACAGAAGTATCTTTTTAAGCATACCAAATTAGGAGATGTAGAATTTGATTTTAAGGGAGATGGAGCCGATTTGTTTGGCATAACCTTAATGTTTGGATTGTTAATGTATATAACATTTTTTTTATATACACCAGCATATCTCAAAAACAGATTCAATTTCACAGTCGACAATACTTTGATTGGACGAGGGGAGCAGCGTTTCTCACTTAAGTCAGTCTTGAATAATAAGACAGCATACAAAGTCTACGTAACTAATTTTTTCTTGTTGATAATTACATTAGGATTTTACTTCCCTTGGGCAAAAATAAATATCAGAAGAATGCAAGCTGATAACATACTTTTGCCCTCAGCAATTGATTTTGATAAGATAGAACAGGATGCAGATAACTATAAAGATGCAGCCGGTGATGAGATACTTGATATTCTTGATATGGACTTTGATTTTTAACCATGTCAGAAACAGCAAAATTCTTTGATGGAAAATCTTCTCGATCTAAGAACGTAAGTTTAAATGTTACAGGAGAGTATATTTACTTTACAGATATTGAGGACACAATAGACCAAGAACAACGTTGGAAAATTTCTGATTGCAAGATTCAGAATTTGGGTTCAGAACAGCTCTTGTTACAATACGGCGAGTTTCCATACGAGACATTGGATATAAGGGGTGAGCTTTATGATAAGTATGCAGATACGATTCTATCTGATGTGAAGTCTATTGACAAAGCCTACATTTCTTAGTTCAAGATAAATCGCGTTAGCCTTATAGTAGGAAGTTTTTTGGTTATAGGATTGGTATTATTTAGTTATGTAAAATGGATTTCTCCTTTTGTTGGAGAACGTGCCGCAGCATTTATTCCCGTCGCCGTAGAAAATCAAATCGGGGGGAGTTCTTTTGCACAGATAACGTCACTTTTTGAAATGGATTCTAGTAAGACGGAGATACTTACAGAGTTTTATCAAGCATGTGGTTTTAGTTCAGACTACAACATCAGATTACATTTTTTTGATAATGATATGGTCAACGCTTTTGCGGTTCCTGGTGGACAGATAGCTATATTTCAAGATATCGTTGACGAAACTGAATGTTGGGATGAACTCGCTGCATTAATTGCACATGAGCAAGCCCATGTAGATCAGAGACATTCGCTCAAAATCATGACTCAGGCACTAAGTAGCTATCTTGTCCTTTCTCTCCTTACGGGTGATATAGGTGGTGTCTCGGGTATCGTTCTAGAAAACGTAAATCAATTCAATCAATTGGCTAACTCTAGGGAGTTTGAGAAAGAAGCTGATGTAGAAGGTTTAAAAAGCTTAAAGGCTCTAAAATATTAATCCTTATGCGATGAGTGATCTGATGACCCGTTTACTGAATTATACAGAAGGTATCAAATCAAAAGTAAAAACGATATCTAATGACCCTGATTCTGAAACCGATACTACTGGTATATTGGTAAAAGTTGAAGAACTGAGTTCTAATCTCGAAAAGTATATGTAGTATATGCAGTCTCATCCATTAACAACGAATAGGATCGATTACATAAACGAAATCATTTCTAGTGAGGATAGTTATAAATACGATGCTGTTGATATTGCTAGAGCAGAGGAATTGTGGCAACGGCTCAAGGAACGAGATGCAAGTAAGGATGATATATGGGATGCATTGAAGGCTAAGTTTGAGACTGAGTAATGAGGTATTTTCAATTCCTTGTAGGTACAATTAAGATTTATCGCTCATTACTCGCAAGTTTCTACGGCTTCAAAGTTTCAATTCCTTGTAGGTACAATTAAGATTCTGATCTTTTTTTTGCATCGAGTTCTGACTTTTGTTTCAATTCCTTGTAGGTACAATTAAGATTTTCAGCCCTGGAGCGAATCATATGTTTTAGATGTGTTTCAATTCCTTGTAGGTACAATTAAGATTCTATCCTAGTCAACGTATCGAATTACTAAATATTGTTTCAATTCCTTGTAGG
>JALZVB010000298.1 GCA_023300835.1 Saprospiraceae bacterium
TCATTTCTTGTAATTTTGCTAAAGTTCTATTTGCTGTGTCAATGGCTTTGTTTTTTACCTTATTTTTAATACGCTCAATCTCTGTGCTTAATTCTGCCAAAGCTTGTTGGACAGCAATTTTCATAGGATCTACGACTTCTTTATCATCGTCTTTACTAGTTCTATCGGATTGAAAAAGAGCATAAATAGGAAGGTATTTTTCTAATGCAACATAAACCTTTTTTGTATCTTCTTTATCTACTAGAAGCTCCGTTTTTGCTAAATTTAAATCAGTAAACCTACTCCAAATAGCACTTCTAATAGATGAATTTACATTACCATTATAATCATCCTGACTGATTCCTAAAGCAGTTGCTCTTGTCTTTAATTCTCCTCTTTTTAAGGTCAATAAGTCATTTCCATTTTGAATCGTAGGGTGATTACATACTATATAAATTTTAGGCTTAGGCTTTGCAGTTGTAGCAGTAAAGATTTTCTTTATTTCTAGCTTATTCTCATCATTGAGTAAATGTTCACTAGGAAGTGAAGTAGGGTGTGCTGCATCAATAACTAATTCGGAAGGAATATCTTTAAAAATACAAGTAATTTCAATTTGATTAGAGTCTGCTTCAATATTTAAATCATCTTTTTCGCAGACTATCATTTTATTATTAAAAAAAACTTCTAATGCTTCAAGAATAGAAGATTTACCTGCGTCATTTTTGCCAATTAAAGCAGTAAGGTTTCCAATAGGTATGGAAGTACTTGTTTGGTAACCACGAAAATTTTTAAGAGTTATAGATTCTAATCTCATTTATTGATAACATTTGGGTTTTGGTTAAATATTTATTGTATTTACATCTGTAAATATAGTATTTATTGAATCTTAATTTATGTTATTTTACCCAACTAAACTTTCTATTTCTGTCAAAGAATTGACCAAAGAGTAATGATTTTTCATTAGTTTGATGTTTTTCTATGTTAAAATGTAGGTAAGAAAAAAATTGGAGAAGTTAATATAGTAAGTAGGCTAATTAGGTGTCCTATTTAATTAAAAAAATTTTATTTATTTGAAAATCAATATATTACAAACAAAGCTCGACTCTCCCCGGAAGCACCACATAGCAATATAGCTCAACTGGTGAGAGCGTTGGCCTGAAAATCCAAAGGGTAGGGTTCGATTCCTTTATCTTCCTCTACTTGGAACTAAATCGTTTTGATACTGGTTAAGCTATTGCACGATCTATTGGTGTAGGGGTATCACGCAGGATTGTCTCTCCTGTAACATCGGTTCGATTCCGATATAGATCGCTAAATAGCAAGTATGGTCCAATGGTAAGATGTCTGATTTCCAATCAGAGGACAAAGGTTCGATTCCTTTTACTTGCTCCAGCTGAGGTAGCCCAATTGGAAGAGCGTCTGTTTTGTAACCAGAAGGTTATCAGTTCGATTCTGATTCTTGGCTCCAATATCGAAATAGTTCAGTTGGTAGAACGGTTGTGTTACATACAACAGGTCATTGGTTCGAGTCCAATTTTCGATACATATATTGAGGTAGCTTAGTCTGGTTAAAGCCCCTGACTGATACTCAGGAGATCGTTAGTTCGAGTCTAACCCTCAATACAGGCAATTAGTTTAAATGGAAAAACTCTGGGCTTCTACCCTAGAGACAAGAGTTCGACTCTTTTATTGCCTACAATAGCCGATTAGTTTAAACGGAAGAACTTCGGACTACGAATCCGAGAGTGTGGGTTCGATTCCTACATTGGCTACTAATAATAATTAAAATTATGAAATTTAATACCTCATATACATTCCTGTTACGCATACTTCTGTTATGAAGTAGGACTGCTGTATGATACAGGAGTTCTAATACTCCTGTAGCCCAATTGGAAGAGGCAACGGTTTTAAGCACCGTCCAGTATCGGTTCGAGTCCGATCAGGAGTACACCAGCCTTACTAACCCAATTGGCAGAGGTAGCGGTTTTAGAAACCGTTTAGTCTCGGTTCGAATCCGAGGTAAGGCACCAATAAAAAATAATGAATAAATTAGAAACATATACACATCAACCGCAACCTATAAATTATAGTTAACTCTATGGTAACGGTTGTGTATGGTACAAAGCCTCGTAGAGTTCATTCTCTACGAGGCTTTTTTTATTTACGGGTGTAGCTTAATATGGATAGAGCACTGCATTTGGGATGCAGGTGGTTTCAGTTCGAGTCTGAATACCCGTACTAAATCCTTCTGTAGTTTAATTGGCAAAACATTCCCTTGTGACGGGGAAGTTCTAGGTTCGAATCCTATCGGAAGGACAAATTGACCTATGGTGCAATTGGTTAGCATATCAGACTTTGACTCTGATGATGAGCGTTCGAATCGCTCTAGGTCAACTTATCTAAAACGAGAATCCAAGTAATAAAAATCAAAACAACTAGTCGTCTATTTTTGGAGAATCCGTATGGAGATACTTGTGCTAATTTCATTAACCATAGTTCCAATCTTAAATGTGTTGTTAAAACTTGCAGTTGAATTATGACTTCGGTCGGTTCCCTTTTTTGTTGGAGGATACTCTTGTTTTGATTCCTATTGCGGGCAGCTGGTAACTATCTTGATGAATTCCAGAATTATAAAAGATTCAATTTGTCACGTTGTCACATCCTGAAATATAAAAGCAGTTGTCAAAGGATTTGACAACTGCTTTTATTATTTTTTTTACTGATAATCAATTGCTATTTCCGAGTTTTTCTAGTACTCGTTTTTTTTTTCGCAACTGCTTTCTTTGCAACTGCTTTCTTCGCAACTGCTTTCTTCGCAACTGCTTTCTTCGCAACTGCTTTCTTCGCAACTGCTTTCTTTGCAACTGCTTTCTTCGCAACTGCTTTCTTCGCAACTGCTTTCTTCGCAACTGCTTTCTTCGCAACTGCTTTCTTCGCAACTGCTTTCTTCGCAACTGCTTTCTTTGCTACTGCTTTCTTTGCTACTGCTTTCTTTGCAACTGCTTTCTTTGCAACTGCTTTCTTCGCAACTGCTTTCTTCGCAACTGCTTTCTTTGCTACTGCTTTCTTCGCTACTGCTTTCTTTGCAACCGCTTTCTTTGCTACTGCTTTCTTTGCTACTGGCTTAATTTCAACAATTTCATTAACAGCATTATTCCTAACAGAACGCATGCCATTACTTGCACCAGCTGAAGTAGTATACATTTGACTTTTACCTACTTGCTTTCCATTTGAAGAACGTAGTACAAAATAATGGCTACCATTCTTTGCTACCTTTTTCTCAAAGCCATCACTAGCTGCACTTTTAATAACTGCTTTTATTCCTGCTTTTGTACTTCGCTTATCTGTATATCCTTGACTTTGTAAAACAGTCTTCTTGTTCTTTGATTGTAATCTAAAATAGAATTTTTTAGTTTTCTCGTTCTGAAATAATTCAAATGCCATGACTTTTTTTTAGTATGTTAAGTATAGTTTTGTCACCGCAAAGATAACGTTCATTTTAAATTAAACAAATATGCTGATATTGGGTGTTATTACTTACCCACTCCAATCTACTTTGAAGTTTGTTAGCATATTAAACAGTAACTAAGAAAAATTCTTCAATAGTCTAAAGGAATATCTTCAAACAAAACATCTATATTAAATACTAGAAAAGACTTTTTGCACAAAGTTCCCAATCAACTAACTAATAATTATTCTTTAATTTGTATGGATGACTTGAAACTAAAAAACTAAAGGCATATAAAGTCAATGGTCTAAACATATCCATCGGTGGTTTAGCAGGTAGTGATATACAAATGAATGGTCTAAATATTTCAGGAATAAGTACGCTAACCGCTAGAAGCAAAGGCGTCTCCATTGCTTTAATTATGAAT
>JALZVB010000299.1 GCA_023300835.1 Saprospiraceae bacterium
AGGTTAACAAAAGAAATAGCGTTTTGCTCACTGGAAAGGGGGTTATTTTTGGATTATATTAAAGAGTAGCTTTTTAGAATACTTGTTGATAATAGTATAACCCTAAATTAATCTACCAAAACCGTCATAAACTGCCATGATTTGTCGCCAGTACTAATTAGATGTTAGAACAGTTAGTACAAAATACTAGATATTTATACCAGATATTGTTTAACAAAAAATAAATCATGAAACAACTTTTATTAACATTAGTGTCGATTTTTGGGATTTATACAGCATTCGGTCAAATGTCTTGGACTGAATTAGAACCACACAATAGAGAAGCCTTACAGTTACATTACGTAGCGGATAATGGTGACCTCATAGCCACATTGAAGTACCCTGAACAAATATTAATTTCTAAAGATAAGGCCCAAACATGGCAGGTTCTATTCGAAGGACCTTTAACAAATAATACTTTGAAGTTTGGTGAAAATCCTGATGGACAATTATTTGTTGCTATTAAAAAAGTACTATATAGTATTAATAAGAATCAAAACTTACTAGATACTGTATTAATATACGATGAATTTATAGATGATTTTGATTTTTTGCCAGATGGGAACATGGTTGTGGCAAGTAGAAAATATCTTAGGTTGTACGACAAAAATTATAACCTCTTAAAGGAACATTCTTGGGATACAAAAGATATGGAATTACTTCTTGGAGCAAACAATAGACATTATGCAAAGCATGGTCAAGGTGCCGAGTATATTATTGTATTCAATTCTGATTTATCGTGGATTTCTGATGACGAAATTCTTGCTGCGCCAAATAGTTTTAAGTTTTGTATACAAGAAAATAGATTGTTTTCTGAAGATGCCTATTCTGATGACGGCTTCAGTTGGATTTCTTATGAAGATGGTGTAAATGGGTTAATCACTCCATTAGGAAATGGAAGAGTTCACATTATGAGTACCTTCTCTCAATATATATCACTTGATAATGGTGAAACTTTTGACTGGGTAGGCACTAATGATAATAGATATTCATCAACATGGCATGATGGCGGTATAGGGCTGTATGCATTAGAAATTAGGTCTGATAATAAAACCCTATTTCACTTCTCTGAAGGAAGTTCTATTTTTGAAGAAATAGATTTACAAATAGGAAAGCCATTTGCTGAGACCGTAGAATCAGGTTCAGATAACAACTTGATGGTAAAGAGTAAACTTGAGTACGACCATTATTTAAATTCTACTAGTTCAGGTTGGCAATTTTTTGATATTGATGATATTGATTTTCCTTGTAGTTCATTTGGATTTTTAACTTCAACACCAAACGGAGGATATATTAATAATGTCTGTTGTAATTCTTATGATGCTGGACTGAATTGGAATAATAATCTCTCTAGTAATGTAGTTTCGGGTTGGGGTAAACCATATTTGAAAAATAACATAACTTATGTTCGAGGATACCAATCAATGTATAAAACCCCAGATTACGGAGAATCATGGATGACAATCGCATTTAATTCAGGTAATGGAACAAACTTGAGTCATGTTGCAGATGTATCCGCAAATGATGAACTATATATGATTGATCCTTTGTTAGATAACATATACAAAACAACATTAAGTGGGGAGTTACTGCTTACTATTCCGCCTCAATCCACTGCTGTATCAAATGTACAAATAGCAACTTCTTATGTGGGTGAAGACTTATATGTACTCTATTCACAACCAGATGGAACAAGTTTATTTATGAGATCAGTAGATAGTGGAGAGAGCTTTGAGTTTATTGATATTGCAATTAATGGTGCTACCAGAGTACAAACTGATCATCTTGGAAATCTATACATTCTTACAGATCATAAAGTCTGGATGAGTATAGATAAAGGTTCCTCTTGGGATGACATAACGCCTTATCATCTCCATTTGTATAAGATAACATCCTTAAATCTGGGTTGGGATAGTCACATATATATATCAACTCATGGTACCCCAATTTTCAAGTCTGAAACATCACTGACTAATCCCTCGACATTACAAACAGTAGTTTATGAAGATGAAAACAGCAATTGTAAATATGATATTGGAGAAGATAAAGTTCACGGTATTCCAGTTGCTATAGAAGGCTGGAACAAAAGAATAACAGATTCTAATGGTGTAATTGTGAATTATTTACCAGAAGGAGAATACACTTTAAGTGCTGAAGTAAGGACGGATCTTTTTTACAAATGTGATGATAATTTTAAGGTTAATTTTACTGACGATGGAACGGATATTATTGTCTATATGCCAATAGAGATCTTAGTTGATCAATGTGCAGACCTTTCAGTAACTTCCACTACAACACTTTTGCGTCGTTGCTTTAGTAACAAAAGTTTTATAGAGGTTTACAATGATGGTAATTTTGAGGCAAGGAATACAGAATTGATAATTACTCTTGATGAATTTTTTGAATATGAATTTTCCGATATGGATCTTAAGTCACAGCAAGGTCAAATACTCACCTTTAGTTTACCCAATATAGGTCCTCGTGAGAGTTATAGAGGACAGGTCGCGTTTAACCTTTCTTGTGATGCAGAACTAGGTCAAGCTCACTATACAACTTCTTATGCAACTTATGATAACCCTTGTAGTGGTGGATCGACTAGACAACAGGACGCATTTGAATGTCTAGAGAACATAGGTTCTTATGACCCTAATGACAAAGCGATATATGCCAGTGGATTTAAAAACAAAGAAATCATTGCTGAAGCTGATGAAATAGAATACCTCATAAGGTTTCAGAATACAGGTACAGACACGGCATTTACAGTTAGGATAGAAGATAGGTTAAGTAGTCATTTTGATTGGACAAGCCTTTATCCGGTAGCAGCTTCTCATGATTATGAATGGTCACTAGAGAGAAATAAACTTAATATACAGTTCAATGACATCTTACTTGTAGATAGTTTTGCTAATGAAGAAGCTTCTCATGGTTTTATTAAATTCAATGTTAAGTTATGGGATCAGCGACCTGAACCAGGAACTATAATCGAGAACACAGCTGAGATATTTTTCGATTTTAATGATCCTATTGTTACTAATACTGTCCAGAGTTATTACCTATGCAAAGCCGTAGAAGCTACTCGGGCAGACACGATATGTGGTAATGACGAGTATCTATGGAATGGACAAGTTTTAGATGCAGCTGGTCGATATGAATCTATATTAATGTCTAAGTTGGGTTGTGATTCTCTTGACATTATACAGTTAACAATAATAGAAGTCGATGACGAGCTCTGTAAAAGTGTAAGTACTGAAGAAACTTCAGTGCCCAACATCAACATCTTCCCTATCCCTGCAAATAACCATATCAACATAGCATCAGAGATCAACATTAATTCCTATGAACTGATCGATGTAAAAGGCAACACCGTAGCTCAAGGTGAATTAAGAAATAACAAGATAGAATTGGATGCTATCAAGAATGGTGTCTATATTCTTAAAATGTATTCATCAGACCATAGCCCTGTCCAGAAGAAGGTAATGGTGCTGAGATAAACTGATAAATTAAATAATGAATCTGGAAAGCCTCTGCATTGCAGGGGTTTTTCTTTATGAACAATACGTCTCATTCTGGCGCTTTAGTAATTTAACCATAAAGAATGCCTTAAAAAGCTACTTTTAAAAAACATAAGTAAAAGAAGAAATTCAAACTGTTCAAAAGAAAACTTAAGACTGATAAAGGGCAATATCCAAAGTTCTAATTTAAGTTTCCTCAAAACATTTGTAATCACCAAGCTGTTAACTATTTTCGCAAATAGTATAAATAAAGCAATCCATGTCGAATAATATCATCAATGTAGCCACACTGGGCTTCCCATGGGCCACTAAGGACCCGTTTTTATTCTGTGCTTACCACAAGGATCAATATCCCGCTGGAAATGCAGAAATGGGAGTAGACAGTGCTAGCTTAAGGGGAAGACAGATAGGTCAAGACTTTACGCTTAGAGATGGATGGCGTATGTATCATGGCACAACGATTCCTGGATTCCCTTACCACCCACACAAGGGTTTCGAAACAATAACCATTAACAAGGAAGGATACGTAGATCACTGTGACTCTCTAGGTGCTGCGGGAAGATTCGGAGGAGGTGATGTACAATGGATGACGGCTGGGAAAGGAATATTACATTCTGAAATGTTTCCTCTATTAAATAGAGACAAAGACAATCCTCTGGAGATCTTTCAGGTATGGTTGAATCTGCCGAGCTATAAGAAATTGGTTGATCCACATTTTAAAATGTTGTGGAAAGAAATGATTCCTGTTATCAATGAAAAGGATCCTGAAGGTAAACAAATAACGATAGACGTCATTGCAGGTAAATATAAAAACACAGACTCTCCAGAGTCTACTCCTGACTCTTGGGCCGCTGATCCTACTAATGGAATAACTATACTTACCGTAAAAATAGAAGCTGGTGGAACATGGACACTTCCCGCAGCCGCAAG
>JALZVB010000300.1 GCA_023300835.1 Saprospiraceae bacterium
CTATTAATACTAGATTAGGACCATTTACTTGGCCTTCGTAATCTAGTTTTTCAAATCCTCCGTAATCTTGATTTCCATATTCCCATCCTGTAGAAGATGATAATTCTCCAGAACCGCCTGAAGATGAATCTCCTCTTTTACAAGAAATCGTAAAGATAGATATTGCAAAAAGCAAAAGGAATAATGATTTGTAGCCCTTAGTCATTATTAACTGATTTTAAATTATTAACTGATCGTCGAATATGTAAAAATAATATTTACACAAATTGTTCCGAAATTTAATGGAATAAACTCAAACAGTCGTTGTATCTCGAAGTTTTCTTTTCAAGATTAAACAAACTTACTGCAATTCCGACCTCATGGCCGCCTCCTGGGCTTAATCCGAGCTCTGATGTTGTCAAATCAAAACTGTAACTCAATTTCAAACTATTTATGTTAACTCCTGCTGAAAATATAATCGCGTCTATATTATCGAAGGCATGTCGTACCCACATTCCAGTGAAAAACTGTTTCACTTTAAGATATGCACCAATATTTAATTGGTAAAATCCACTCTGAGCTGCAAATACTACATTTGGAGATATAAACGTCTCAGGATTACCTTTATTGTCTCTATCCATGACAATCTGATATCCTGCCTGGATACTTATAACCAATGGTATAGCAGCCGGTTTCTCATTTAAACTATTACTGAGAAAACTATCTGTTGGAGAATTGAGATGGTCGATACTGAGTCCTACATAATAAGTTGGATTGTAGATCAACATACCCATATTAATGTCAAAGTACCCTTGAGTAAGGTTATCAGGCCTTATTTCAGTTGAAACGTTGGTGTTTCCAAACCCATCTAAAGTCCCAAAAGCGGGGTCTAACTGATCAAAGAAAATTAATTTTTCCCAGTCTAGCCTAGACTGAGAGAATGCTGACTCTATCCCAAACTTAAGTTGCCAATCTTTATTAAACTTCAGTTTATAAGATACCGTTCCTCCTATTTTACTCGTCTTAAGTGTCCCATCTCCTTGGGAATCTGACAAAAGGATAAGACCTACGCCAATGTTTTTTCCAGAAATCCCTTGATCGTAAGTAAATCCATAAGATTCATATGCAGAATTAACAGATGGCCATTGTTGACGGTAGTTTACGCTAAGTTTAGGATAATCAAATAAACCTGTAAATGCTGGATTTAAATGTAGGGGGGATATGTAATATTGACTGAATATAAGATCTTGACTGGAACCTGCCAGTTGCAAAAACATTAAGAAAAAAAATATTTGGAGTTTCCTCATTTTTAGTATTAAAATAAACCTAGGTAATCTTGTTATGTAAAACAATACATCAACTATCTTAACGTTTCATTTTAAGAATTGCAATTCTAAGGTGTCTAAACAAATTCTGCAAGACATTTAAGTAATTATATTACTTTAGAATACAACTTTATTATTGCAAGTTCTATTATCTTGCTAGATAACATTTTTATATTCTATTTGTTAAAAAAAACGTCTCATGCTCAAGGCTTTATCATTATCACTACTGGTATTTTTAGGTTCAATAACATTATTGTCTTCACAAGACAACAAATTTTCTGTTTTTGCAGAAGGAGATGTCTATAAACTTGAGTTGGATAGAACGGGTATTTATAAGATCACTTATGATAATTTAAAGACCGACTTTGAATTAGACCCCGACAATATAAACCCTAAAAATATTCATATATACGGAAACAATGGAGGCCTACTAGAGCAGGTCAACCAAGCGTCTATGATTACTGACCTCAGAGATAATGCCATATATGTAGAAGGTGAAGCTGACGGTAGGTTTGATACTGATGATTATATATTGTTCTACGCAGAAGGCGCCGACAGGTGGAAATCGTCTTCTCAAGGATTAACTTATGAAAAAAACGTTTACGATCAATATAACTATTGCTACCTAAAGATAACTGACTCACCTGGTCCAAGAGTACAAACTGTTACCTCTGTAGAAACTGGAACATATGATAACAATACTGATGTCGTTGTAAGACATGAGTTAGATAAAGAAAATCTACTTGCTTCTAACCCAGCGACTCAAGGTTCAGGTAAAAAATGGTTTGGTGAAGTATTCGCCAGTTCTACTGAGATATCTTTCAATAATGAACTTGAAGTTAGAAACCTTGACCTAAATTACCCCGTAACAGTTAAAATGGCATTTGCGGCTAGAGGTCCAGAAAACAGTCGTGTATCACTTAACTTTAATGGCGAATCATTCAGCCAACAGCTTAATGATGTTAATCTAGCTGATGTAGAAGGGCTCTATGCTAGTGAAACATTCATAGAGGAAGAACTAGAATTGACTAGTCAACCTGATGTGTCCGTTTCATATAATGCAAACAGCACTACAAGTTTTGGTTGGTTAGATTATATTCAACTGTCTGGCAAAGCTAACAACATCTACAATAGTACCCCACTATACCTCTACACCTCTGAAGCCAATAGTTCTTCTACACATGGATTCTCTGTATCTAATACCCCATCCGATTTATTACTCTGGAATATTACGGGTGATGAAACGACCCAAATACAATATAAATCTGAAAGTTCAAGCCTTTCATTTGGCTACGAGACTTCTGATATAATGGAAACTTTTATACTTTTTGATAAAAACGGAACTTACGATTCCCCTCAATTTATAAGTCAAGTAGAAAATCAAAATCTCCATGCAATCGAAAGAGCTGACTATGTTATAGTCTATTTCTCTGCATTCCAAGAAGCGGCTAACAAACTAGCTGAACACAGAAGAAATACTGATGCAATGGTTGTAGAAGAGGTTAACATCAATGATATATATGAAGAATTTGGCTCAGGAAGAAAAGACATCACTGCATTGAGGAATTTTGCTAGATTCGTTTATGAACGAGATAGTTCATTCAAGTATTTATTGCTCCTAGGAGATGCGTCTTATGATTTCAGAGGTATCAATACACAGATAGAGTATCAAAACTTCATACCCACATACCAAACAGATAACTCCCTCTACCCTATCAATGCATTCCCATCTGATGATTACTTTGGACTATTAGATGAAGGGGAAGGTAATGATAATATGGACGGTGACCTAGATATAGGAATAGGCCGTATCCCTGCCAAAACAGCTAGAGAAGCAATGATTGTCGTTGATAAAATCATTCACTATGACACCAATCCTGACAGATTTGGAGATTGGAGAGCTAGAATAGGTTTTGCGGCTGATGATGAAGATAAATCTCAAGATAAAGCACATATCAGAGATGCCGATGGTATATCCGTTACTTCGGCAGAAGATTACCCATGTTTTCATCAACAAAAAGTTTATTTCGATGCATTCAAACAAGAAGCAACACCAGGTGGACAGAGGTACCCCCTAGCTAATTCAAGTCTGAAAGACAATTTTAATCAAGGTCAATTGGTCTTCAATTACCTAGGACATGGCGGCCCCAAAGGATTGTCACAAGAAAGGGTTATGCAAGTAACTGATATTATAAACTGGGAAAACTACGATAACCTTCCCGTTTTTGTAACAGCAACCTGTTCTTTCACTGGATTTGATGAACCTACAGTGGTTTCTGCTGGTGAGCACGCAATACTTAGTCCTATAGGTGGTGCAGTAGCTTTATACACTACCGTAAGATCTGTCTTCTCGTCTCACAATAAAGCGCTGACTGAAGATATTTTCAATAATATATTTGAAAGAAAAGAAGGAAAAGCGCAACGTCTTGGAGATATAATAAGACTAGCCAAAAACAATTCATCAACCAGCGCTAGCGAAAGACGTAACACTAGAAAGTTCTTACTTATAGGAGATCCAGCTATGCGTATAGGAATGCCGGAACATAATATAGAAGTAACAAACTTCAATAGAAACACAGTAAATATGTCCCAAGATACCATAGGAGCTCTAGACAGAGTCACTGTCGCAGGACAAGTAACTAGTCATGCCAGCGGTGACCTTATATCTGACTTCAATGGTAAAATCAATATTACAGTATTTGACAAGCCATCTCAGCTCAAATCACTTAACAATGACGGTGTAGGTAACCCTTTTGAGTTTGAGGTAGAAAAGAACGTACTCTATAAAGGAAGCGCTACAGTTGTAAATGGTGAATTCATGATTGATTTTATCTTGCCACAGGATATTAACTTCGATTATGGCAACGGTTCATTACATTTCTATGCATCTAATCAGGTAACTGATGGTTTTGGCTGTTATGACGATTTTGTTATTGGAGGGGCATCGATAAACGGAATTGTAGATGATGAAGGACCTGAGATCAATATATTCTTTGACGATAGGAGTTTTGTTTCTGGAGATAAAACTAATATCAGAACAGAGTTAATCATTGACTTAAGTGATGAATCAGGTATCAATCTAAGTAGTACGAGTATTGGACACGATATTACCTATGCACTAGAAGATGACAACAAGGTTGTACTTAATGATTTTTTCGTGCCTGGTCAGGATGAATTAGGATCGGGGACAGTAATTTATCCCTTATCGGATCTATCACTGGGCATGCATAGAATTTCTGTCACAGCATGGGATATATTGAATAACTCAAGTACTGTTGAATCAGAATTTCTCGTTGTGAATTCCGTTGAAGACTTATTAAGCCAAGTTAGTAACTACCCTAACCCAATTACTAATTTTACCAATTTTAGATTCAATCATGATCTTGGTAACAATAACCTTGATATTTCAATTTCAATTTTCACACTGTCAGGCCAGCTGGTAAAAACAATTGAAACTGAGTCATTTTCTTCTGGTTCGCAAGTTGATGATATAAATTGGGACGTAAATGATAATAATACAGGCAGATTAGCAAATGGTATCTATGTTTACAAAATAAAAGCTACTTCTTCTCAGTTAAATGTCAGTCAGGAGAGTGATTTTGAAAAAATGGTAATAATCAATTAATTTATTATTACCTCAAAAGCAACTGACAACCAACTGGTTATACATATAATCTGATTTAAATGTGTTTTTGTATTACGTATAGTCTTAACTTTGGGAATGAAAATAACTAGGTTACCAAAACACAAACAAAACTTTAATTCTTAACTACCTGCAAATCAACGCTTTAAGTTAATACTTATCATTATTTGCAACACATAATTCTTATGAAACAATTTATTCTAATTGCAATAGTTGCCATATTATGCACAGCGACAGATTCTTTTAGTCAGTATGACCCTGTAAAAAGATGCATAATTGACGCTAGTGGAAACTGTCTACCTAATGCTTTATTATCAGCTGTGCCATTTCTCAGAATCACACCTGATGCAAGAAGCGGCGCAATGGGAGATGCTGGAGTAGCACTTAGTCCTAACTCTAATTCAATGCATTTCAATTCGTCTGGTCTTGCATTTATAGAAAATGACATGGCATTCTCTGTTACATATACGCCATGGTTGCAAACATTGCAACTTAAAGACGTGTACCTAGCCTATATGACAGGGTACAAAAAAATTGATGATTTAAATACGCTGGGATTTGGTCTTAGATTCTTTTCCTTAGGTGACATACAATTTACTGATGTAAATGGTAACGCTTTAGCAATGGGTTCACCTAGAGAATTAGATTTCTCTATTTCATACAATAGAAAGCTATCCAAGAATTTCTCAGCTGGAATTACTGGAAAATATATCTATTCTAACCTAGCTTCAGGTCAACAAGTAAATGGTCTCGATATAAGCTCAGGAACAGGGTTTGCCGCTGATATTTCTGCTACATACAAAAAGAAAGGGAACATGACAGACTATGGTAGTGAATTCACTTTTGGTGCAGCTATTACCAACTTAGGGTCTAAAATAACATATACAGCGAGCGAATTCAAGGATTTTATCCCTACAAACCTAGGGCTAGGTGCAGCCTTGATGCTCAATCTAGATCAGTATAATTCAGTTACATTCACTACAGATATTAATAAATTACTCATCCCATCACCACAGAGCATTACTCTTATAGATGCTAATGGTGACGTTCAACCTAATCCTGATTTTGATGCCAATGGAAATGGAGAGCCAGACTATAAAGAGAGGTCTATATTCGGCGCAGCTATTTCTTCTTTTGGAGATGCTCAAGGAGGCATCAGAGAAGAATTAAAAGAATACAGTTTATCTTTTGGTGTGGAATACTGGTACGATAAGCAATTTTCAGTTCGCGCTG
>JALZVB010000301.1 GCA_023300835.1 Saprospiraceae bacterium
CGTAGATGGTACCATGAATACAAGAGGTGACCTGAGAGTAGATGGTATTGTTACAGGCCAGATAACTTGTGGAGGCAAACTAATTGTGGGCCCTACAGGAAATATAGATGGAGAAGTGTCCTGTCAGAATGCCGTTATCGAAGGCAGTTTCAGTGGTATACTAAAAGTAACTTCTCTACTCGACGTAAGGGATACTGCTAAAATAAAAGGAGATATAGAAGTAGAAAAAATCTCAATGATGGATGGCGCTGTATTTAACGGCACGACCAAAATGACAAACAATGCTTACGATAGCAGTCAAGAATCTGACTAAACAAAAATAAGTCTCAAGATTTTTTTAATTACTTGCAATCACATAATGTGGAAGAGAAACCTAAAAAACAGACTACTGCTAGGATAAAATCCTATACCAAGTACTCTGGTATGGTATATCAGATTTTTGGAATGTTAGCGATTACTGTTTTTGCTGGTCTCAAAGTAGACGCCTATTTCGGTAATGAAGACAAACTTATTACAGCTGGGGCAACAATGTTTGTACTCGTAACATTCTTATATAAGATCGCCAAAAACACTAACAACTAGAACACATGCCTCTCAAGTCATTTATCAATTATTTACTGGCGTCTGTATTCTTGAGTACAGCTATTTTCTTTGTATTCAATTCTTTTCTAGAAATGAGCCCTTATCTAGATATGTTATTGTATTCCACAACTTTCTTTGTGTTGTCATCTTTACTCATTTACTTAATTGGAGAAAGCGCCATATCAAGAAGAAGAGGTAACTTTTATCTCTCTGTAATAATATCCAATGTGTTTATCAAACTCATAGCCTCATTTGTACTGGTCGCCATGTACAGTAAATTGACAGAACCAGAGACCAATCTTTTTCTCATTCCATTCCTTATTACTTATCTCGTATTTACGGCACTAGAAACTTACTTTATGACCATACAATCAAGTCGCGTAAAATAATAGTCATTTTCTTATTCTCCTCTATTACATTTAACCACGTTTTAACCTCGTAATGAGGAGATTATATGCACTTTTGTTAAAGTGAATATTATACTACGTATATCTACCATCTTACTGGTTTTTCTGCTATCAAGCGATGTGTCTGGCCAAGGGAACTATAAGAATCCATGGACAACACTAAGCATGGTAACATCACAAACGCAGTATGATGAGATGATGGGTATGGAAATCACAATTGCTACGCCACTGCCACATGTAGAAAAACTGAATAAGCAAGAAATAGAAATCAAAGGTTATATTATTGCCTTATCGGCAAAATCTGAATTGTCTCACTTCATGTTCTCTAAATTCCCTAAAGACATGTGCTTTTTCTGTGGTGGCGCAGGTCCAGAATCTGCCATGCAAGTGTTTCTAAAGAAAGGAGATAAGATAGATTACATCTCTGATAAGGTAATACTCAAGGGCATACTCAACATACAGAAAGGAGACCCAAGTGGCCTTATATATACCCTATCACAAGCTGAACTGATAAAAGTGATCAAATCATGAAAATTAGAATTCTTTGCATCTCAATACTTCTCGCTGGTATAACACTTACGCAACTACCCGCTCAAGTAACTGTAACTAAGGCACCGCCTGTCACTCAGAAGGTATGGAAGACATTGAGTAAAATAACTTACAAGAAAGTATACGATGAGTTGATGGGATTCAAAATAGATATTCCTGTATTCAGCAAGAAAGTAAAAGCACTAGAGGGACAAACTGTTGAACTCAAAGGTTATATCATTCCAGTAGAAGGCTATAAATCACATAAAGAATTTATCCTCTCTGCTTTTCCTTATAATATGTGTTTTTTCTGTGGAGGTGCCGGGCCAGAAACCGTCATGGAAGTAGAGGCTATAAAAGGCGTAGAATACACTGCCGAGCAAATAAAAATTCGAGGTAAACTCAGCCTCAATGATGAAGACGTCAATAGACTGATGTATCTATTAACAGACGCTGAGGTAATAGAGTAATTCTAAGTATTGATGTCAGTGCATAAAATTACCTGTAAATCATTATCTTAATTTACTATCACTGATATCTACTAAAACACCTTAAACAGTAAAACTTATCCATTAACGACCATTTCTGTAGCAACTATCAGATTTTCTTCATTTCTAATAACTATAAATAAGTACCGATTTACCTTTAAGATGCCGTATAAGATTTTAAAGAGAATTTGTTTAGATTAAGGAGAAAACGCAGGCAATTGGTGTATTCAATATCA
Organism: Saprospiraceae bacterium; assembly: GCA_023300835.1. Lineage (GTDB taxonomy): Bacteria > Bacteroidota > Bacteroidia > Chitinophagales > Saprospiraceae > RFSX01. The sequence continues at coordinate 2,242 of JALZVB010000301.1, forward strand.
ACAATGTTGCTCTACTTCTTGCTTAACACATTAAAAGGAGAATAATCTATAAACTCTGATTTCACTTTATGATGACCGATTGTTCTGATCCAATTTTTGGTTTCGAAGGTCCAGAACCTTCCTGTTTCACCAGATTTATAAAAGTCGTCGTTTGAATTTTGGTCAAACTCAAGCTCTGCTTTACCAGACAGTTGTAAAGTTTCCCCGTTTTTATAATCCACGAAAAGAAGTGCCGCTTTAGGGTTTTCATATATGTTTCCCAATGTACTGAACATACTATTCCCCAAATAATCAGGCACCCGTATAATGCCATTTTCTTGGACCTCTATAAAACCAGGATCTCCACCTCTATGTGATGCTTCAATGTCTCCTTTTTTTGTTTGTGTCCCTATGAAGAAGGTATGCGCATTGATAATCCAATCTTTCTCTGATTTTTCCAAAACTTCTCCCTTTTGGTACGTTGTAGATACGACAATTGTATCTTCAGGTAATTCTATTACCTCTCGTTGAATGTGTTTAGGACAACTGGGGTATCCCATTCTAATATCAAAACTTAGCTCATCACCCTCCTGTCGGGCCATTCCCCAGGCTCTATATCGTGCTCTCCTCGCAGCTTCATGAAACAACATACCGACTATCGGTTTGGTCTTTATGTTAGTAAAGAAAATATCCTCTTGATTGCTCGTTATTTTAGATAAATCAAATTTAATTTCTTGTAAGGAAGGAACACTAATAAATCCTCTTTCCCCTACAACTAACGACAACCATATTTCTCCCTCCGTGTCTTCACTACCCAGAAAAGCAAGTACCTGATGTTCTAGAAATGGTATCGATCTAGGATGGAGAGACGACTGTACCATAGGTATTCTCATCTTAGCGATTTCTGTTTCACCAGTTATTTTTTGTACTGCTATTTGTCCTTCATGAAATACATCACTCATAGTAACTTTATTATTAACCTTGTTGTGTTTGGGTTATTAGTTTTGAATACAGGTTTGCATTTTAGAAACAGGCTAATATTAGAACATTTATTATTTTCAAAGGTTCACACATTCAGATCAATGTAAGTGCACTATTACAGAATGGTTGTCTAAGTGAATTTAGAAATAGTTAATCTGGCAGACATAGCTGTGTTATTACTGGCATTAAAATACTTTGACCCGCGCTTCACTTAATGGATATCCAACTGAAATAATAGGTTCACTAAAGTCCCAAAATGTTCTAAAAGTTTTTTGTTTTTTTTAACCTTACATCAGCATTAGTTGTTTCCTTTAATATTGCTTCAAGTTCACTTATTTCATATTCCTGGTGCACCTAAGGGTCATAAGAAATGTTTATTACTGGTTCCCCTAATAGATTAGATTCACATAAGGTATAATATTCCAATCCCAGTTCATTATCAACTTTTTCTACATTAGTATTTAAGTTTTTTGATATCAATGCACTACCACTGTTAAATGAGATAATACGTTTAAGGGTATCTCTGCTTTTTTTCAACGTATTTTTTTCCAGCCATACTCGTATGATAGATTTTCTATGTTTGATTTCTTTAGGATAGACCTTTCTTAATGAACCTGTTTTGAGAGGAGGTGACATAGGAAGAGCTAGGCATTTTATTGGAGTTTTCATGTGTACTACTTCAACAATTTTATAATTTGACTATTCGCTTAGTTACCACATTTCCATTCTTTTGCATCAATTCTAAAATGTATATACCTGGAGGTTGACTTTCAATATTCATGCTTTGCTCTGTATCTAATCGCATTGTGGCAATTGCCGTTCCTTCAATAGATAACAATACTGCTTGCTCAAAAGTCTGCCTACTTACAATAGAAATTACATTGTTTGTAGGGTTAGGAAATAACCTTATTGGAGACGCAGATAATTCCTCTGTGGTATTAGTAAAAGATATATCATCCATCCACCTAGGCGCTAATTGATAACCATCAAACAAGGGGGCTTCGTCATCAAATTGACCTCCTATACCAGATATGTTTACCTGACCTAACGGTGCTGACTTATCTGACCAAAAACTATTTTGATATATCCTCACTGGATATGCTTGATTCCCATCTGAGAAAATCACGTTGTAACTACTTCCGTCGCCTCTCCATTCAGCTGGGTCTACTAGCGTCACATTTTCTATTTTTACTACGTCCGCCTCAGTTTCTTCGTTAAGTTCTGATATTGACATAGCATCAAAAAGACTATTGCCACTGTTTAAAACAGTGATCAGGTCAGGCTCCATCTCCAGAACGCCATTGAACTGAGAAAGTCTACCACTCACTTGTATCTCATCTCCAGGAACTGGTGTAAACCCAATGTCATTATCGAAACCAAATACTAAAATGCCGTCTCTATTATCATCTAGAATATAGAATAGTAGACTACGAGGAAACAAGAAGTCATCACTATGGACAACACCTCGTAATGTGCACTCGAGACCGTTGGAATTATAATTACCGTCAACATCTATTGTACTGACTTCACCTATTGTCTTAAGTGGGAAACCTATAGGCTGATCTCCATCTATACCATCGCAATTTTCATCTACCCCATTTCCAGGAACATCTATGGCGTCTGGGTATATGTTGGGATTAGTATCGTCACAATCTCCCTTTTCCAAAGACCAACCTAGATTTAACATACAGTCAATCCAAACATTGTTTTGTACCCCATATCCATCGCCATCGTTATCAGCATATTGGGTAATAAATGACAGACCGTCGTTAGGGGAGCCATCACAATTTTGGTCAATGTCATCACAAATTTCCATAGCTCCAGGATATATAGTAGGGTCTGAATCATTGCAGTCTTCACTGGCAGGGATCCCATCGCCATCCATATCAAAATCTGTTGAAATACAATCGCAGGTAAAATCTATCATATCTCCAAAACTCATGTCATCACCATCATCACAAGGGTCTCCAAAATTCGCCATAAGTCCAGGACAATCAAAAGTCAATATGCCGGCACAAGCGCAATCGTTTTGAATCTCATCGTTCATTGTTCTTGGATTCCCATCATCACAAGCATCCCCAAAATTCGCCATAAGTCCAGGACAATCAAAGGGAGCAATAGTTTCAACTGAAAAATCACGTACTAGTAATATCTCCTTATCTACATTAAGGACCATGTCATCTATTCCAGCTCCATCAATATTGCCAAACGCAATCTCTTCTACAAAAATCTCTGCGTCTATTATTGTTTCATTGAGAGAAAAGTCAGCATTTATAGTATAGTAAGAAAATGGTGTAGTCCCTAAAAATCCTGCACGGTTACCAGCCTCATCGCTATACCCTTCTGCAAAACCTACATAATCGGCTAATAGTATCTGCTCAGTAAATGTACCTGCATCATTGACAAATAATCTCAAATTAGCTCCGTCGTAAAATCGTGCAATTAGGTCCAAGTCCCCATCATTGTCATAGTCTATTCCATCAGCATAGGAGCATCGATCAGAAGAGCCTAAGAAAATTCTCCTTTCAAATGATCCTTCTGTATCATTACGCAGATATTGCAGACTACCTCCAAAGTCCCAACCCAACACATCCATAAATCCATCTTGATCTACATCAAGCAATCTACTACCGTTGCTTCTTCCAGCAGGCAGTTGGTCTTCAGAAAACTTGCCTGTTCCATCATTTATAAAATGAAAAGGAGATTGAATACTGGTCATTCCCAGAATATCTATATCTCCGTCTTTATCAAAATCAAATACCTGAACTGACTCCACATCAAATTCATCAGATAAGATTAATCTAGCATCACTATAAACGCCACTCTCATTAGAAAACCAGACTATAGTTGTGTCTTGCTGTGAAGATTGTTGGGCTCTGTATACCATCACCATATCTGTATCACCATCACCATCTATATCACCGAATACCACGTCATTCACATCCTCTTCAGAATTTAATATCGTAGTCATCTTCGGATAATCACCTGATACATAATCCACATACCCGACCCAGCTATCCCCTATAAGTTGTACTTCACTGTCAATATCAGAGTTGATCTGCTGTATACGTAATGAAGACTCAGAGGCAACTATATCTGTAAAGCCATAAACTGTATCAGCGGTAAGGTTTACGAGACCAAGTGTTTCAAATCGGCCATTGATAAGCATACGATGTTGTCCGTTTTGTTCTTCATCATATAAATTTATATCAACTATAGTGCTTCCTACATTAGATACTAAAACAGGATCATTGTAAGTACCCTCGTCATTCTCTACGAGGAATAGTCCATCTCTCTGTGTTTTACCATGATATATGTCCATATCACCATCATTACCATGATCATACAGAAAATACCTAACATCGGATCTTTCTCCAGTATAAACCACCACAGGCGCTCGTAATTGGCCATCCTTAATAGGATACCATGTCAGCTCTTCTCCATTCTTACTATATAGATCATCTTCACCATCTAGATCATAATCAGCGACAATAATCTCTCCTAATGAACCAAGGTCAAATTTTATTGCTGAACCAAAAGACATGTTTCCCTGAAGATATATGTACAGTTCACGTCCTTGCATTCCCGCAATATCCTGTAGGCCATCTTGATTATAGTCAAGTGTAAATATTTGTTGAAAATTAATATCACTATCTAGAAAAATACTGACATTTACAATGTTCCCATTTTCATTATAGAAGGCATAGAAATCAGTATCAAAGCCAAAGCTCTCGTGCATAATAAAATCATCATCCCCATCATTATCTAAATCTCTAACATGTATGCGAGGTGAGCTAAACCCTGCAAACTCTGTAACCAATTCTTCCCTATAGACAAAATCGGTACCTGTAGTGTTTTCATACCAATTAACCCCATCAAGCTCTCCTCCCAATCCGACAAAAACAACATCTTTGTCACCATCATTATCCAAATCTGCGAATTCGAATGTTCCACTTTCAAAGAAAAAAGGCTCCACATCAAACGTAAATACATCTTCATGACTGAATCCCCCATCTGCTAAGCCAAGAAAGGCCTCAAATCCATTTGACTTGCCTCCAAAAATGTCCATGACACCGTCGCCATTGATATCTAATGGACGATACTTATTGTTAACTAAGGAAGTATGATGATTTCCCGTTGTAAATAAGGTTTCTGTATCCAGATTCTGTGAGTATACAGTTACGCAAAGAAGTGTTACTATTGTTGTTAGAAGTTGTTTCATTTTGATAAATTGATTTTGTTATTACCAATTTACGCAAATTGTTAAGTATTGCCATTCTATCTGTTATCACTTATCCTTTTCCATAAAACTCAGCCAATAGGTCTTTAGATGCTATTGATTCGTTTTCAGAACCAGCAGGCGTTCTTATCATCATGAAGAAATATTCTCCATAAACACCAATGTATTTTTCTTTTTCTTTCAATACAGTTTCTGAATCAGCAAATAATACGATTCTTTCCATTACTTGATTTCTATCTTTCCTTTTTACTTTCTTAAGGTCTGGTATTTTGACAAGGATCAATACGCTATCTCCTTTTATTTTGGTTAGAAACTTAGTTGGCTCGAGGTCACTGTTGTTAATGTTATCAAATGACAGCTTCAACTTATACGATAAGGAATCTGTATGCATCGTTGGGTTAGATGCCATAAGAGATACATCTGAACGAAGGCATTTCTCTCTGGGAAAAATGTCATTATTTCTAACTAAGTAAAAAAAGAAGACTAAGGAATACGGATAAGATTACTAGCCCAGACCAATGCCATAAGGGAGTTTTAATTTGATCCTTTCTTAATTCAATCTGATCATTAAATCTTTGAGAAAAGGCATTTTGGAGAATGGTTTTTTTACACAGCCCGCATTCTGAAACTATCTTTCTACCTATTGGGAATAAAGGGATCCAGTAAGCATGAAAGTATTTACCGAAAACCGAAACTTGTTGGACCCCCATATTACCGCAATATTGACATTCAGTATTGTTGATATACACTTCAAAAATCTTTGTTGATCTTCTCCCAAGAATCATGCTTGTACTTTAGATTAAATTCAACTAACTGCGCTAGGTCTTATTCAACAACCACAACTTTCATTACAGTATCAACCACATGTAAGAAATAAATACCAGCTTCCCAGTCAGTAGTCTCTACTCTAGTCTTTCCATTTAACTGATTAGTATAAACTTGATGTCCTTTCAGATCATAAAAGCTTAAGGTTTCCGATTGACTACTCTCAACGACTATGTCAAAGTAGTCAGATGTAGGATTAGGAAATACTGATATGTTTTGTTCTGACAATAATTCATCAACTGCTGAAGGTTCTGCGTTTTCCATATTGAATGTCGGAGGCATTGTTAAGAAGTCTCCAGTTCCGTTAGGAAATCTGCCATAACTTATATCTTCTATTTGGTCTTGGAGTTCTACTTGATCTAGTAGTTCTCCTGCTGCATCAGATAAGAAAACCGTTTCTCCTCCGGCAGATAGTTTGAATGAACTATGCAGCCCTACTTGCTCATCGTCTTTATCAGCCCAGATGATAAGATACTCATTAGCCCCGATTGTCGTACCTGCGGGAAATGCCCATTGGTCTAGTTCATTGACGTCATCTGACAATGTATACCCTTCTAAATCGATAGCTGTCGTTCCATTATTATATAATTCTATCCAATCATCAAACTCGCCATCTTGGTCAGCCTCAGTTACAGCATTGGAAGCTAATAATTCATTTATAACTAAGTCACCTAATGTTGGTGCTTCTATAGTAGCTTTTATCTCGTAGAACTCATGCTCTGCTCGTTGTGGTGAGAACATACCCGCTTCAGTGTTTTCGGCATAGATATAATAATGTGTCTTACTGTCTATTACAGTTATTTCTGCACCGTAAACACCATCTCCTGCGGCACCGTCATTATGGTTACCATCATCAAGCATTTGTAATTTAGTAAATACCGCTTCCTTGTTATATCTGAATCTCAAACTTACCTCAGTTGCATCAGTAACAGTGGCTGTGATTGTAACAGGCTGATCTATAATGGGCTCGTCTATTGATAACTTGATATCTGTTACTGTAGGCTGTGTCGCTGACAGTTCCGGTAAACCTAGTAGGTAGGATGTTCTACCTTCCATAAGACTTACTATTCCTGGAGTCGCTGCACCGCCACCACCAGGTCCGCCACCACCACCGCCAACGTCTGCGGTAAGGTTAGATAAGAAGTTATCATATGTAAAGAACTTGAAATTATCTGCTTGTACAGCAGCATCAATTACAGTTTGTAGTGCTAGGCCAGTTTCTTCGTAGCTGCCATCTTCAAAGTTTTCTTGCAACATTGTTTTGACATGTGCTGTGTACATTCTCTTGTACGTAGGGTTACCTAATAAGCTCTGTACTAGTGGAAAGCCATTGTCATTTTCATGTAGAAATAGATCCATCTGTTGCTTCTGAGCAGTACTGTTTAAGTTTCCTGACCCTGTTCCACTGAATGTTCCGAACGACTCATTGAGGTCCCATACAATAGGTAAAAATCTGCCATTATCATCCTGGTATAAATAATAGTTCTGTGTAAACTGACCTATGTAACTGTCTAGGTTTACAAACACATTATTGAATGCTAGCATCCATAATGCACGATCTACATCTAGTACAGATTCTATTTTGTCTGCATCATTACTCAATGTGTTACATAAATTTATTAGGTCAGCCCATCCGTCATCAGACTTCAACTCATATGCGCTGAAATAGCTGCTGCTATCTTGGCCTAGGTACTCTAGGCTAGGTAAATCAGAAGAGTTAGGACCTGCACCTGCTATAGGGTTACACTTAATAAATGTGTGATTTTTAGAGCCAAAACGGTCATCAACGAATGTCTTGTTTATTGCCTCAGAATTACTATATAAACCTATCAGTGTACCATTTACGGTAACGTTGGCAAAGTTAGATAGTGACGCATCCATATATTGTCTCAATATCTGGTAAGACAATACCTCTCTCAAGAAAGAAGGATCTTTAGCAACATTACTCAATTTGACATCTGAGTAGCCATTATACTTCTGATCTTTGAATGTATTAAATTCGATATGGAATGGATTTTTATCCTGTCTAGGATCATAGGTACTGTTTCCTTTGTACTTGACGCCTACACTGTCAAATACTTCACCATTCATGATGACGGATTCTGCCATGAGATAACCATCGGCACCTGCATTTTCGTCATGAAGAAGTTGATCCCAGTTGGAATCTGTAAAAGTTATTTCTATATTTTGGATGATGTTAAGATCATAAAAATCTTGACCATTAGCCGATAAGGCTATCAAAAACACAAATGTACAAATGAAGAGTTGTTTCATTATTGTTGTTTCTATTAAGTAAAATACTATTTGAATTGCTATTATAGAGATCCTATTTTAACTCGGACACGATAAAGACAGGCTAACTGATAAAAAACCTACCTAAAGTGTCAAGAAAATCTTATAAAAACATCTCAAGCGCTAAACTGTACATTTACTTACATCGACAAGGCTATATTTACATTACTAAAATTATAATCAGGTGGATATTGGTCTTTATTTCGGTTCGTTCAACCCAGTGCATATAGGGCATATGATTATTGCCAATTATGTGATTGATAACACAGACTTAGATGAGTTATGGATGGTTGTTACACCGCATAACCCACACAAGAAAAAGAAGTCACTGGCTAACAACTATGATAGGTTACATTTATTAAGATTAGCCGTAGGCACTAATGAAAGGATCAAAGCCTCTGATGTTGAGTTTGGTATACCACAACCGTCTTATACGATAGATACCATGACCTATCTCACTGAGAGGTACCCGCGTCATAATTTCTCATTGATAATGGGAGGTGATAATCTAGCGACACTGCATAAGTGGAAAAATTATGAGTTGCTACTTGAAAGGTATAAAATCTATGTGTACAAAAGACCCTCTTATGAACTCAATGATTTGGTAAACCATCCCAATGTCGTTATGTTGGATGCACCCATGTTAGAGATTTCTTCATCTTATATAAGACAGACTATCAAAGACAAAAATTCGATAGAATTTCTAGTGCCCGACAAGGTGAATAGTTATCTTAAAGAGCACCCCATTTATCCATAAAAAAGTACACCTTTACTATGTTCAAGCTGACAACAGATATTGCTAGGAGGTACTTATTCGGTAAGAAAACGACTAATGCTATTAATATTATTACGGGTATTTCTCTGTTTGGAATATCGATAGGTACGGCAGCGTTGTTACTTATCCTCAGTGTTTTTAATGGCTTTGAGAGTTTACTGTCTGGTTTGTTTAATGCTTTTAATCCCGATCTGAAAGTTACCCCTATAGAAGGCAAATTCTATCGGCCTGACGATACACAACTCAAAGAAATGGCAGCTATACCTGGTGTATTATCTATTTCTAAAACACTAGAAGAAGTTGCTCTATTTGAATATAAGGACATACAACAGATAGGAATAATAAAAGGCGTAGACGAAAACTATAGCACCGTCACGGGACTCGACACGATGTTACTCAGTGGCGATTATAAGTTGCTCAGTAACAATATCCAATATGGTGTCATTGGCGCCGGACTCAGAAATAAGTTATCGATAAACATACACGACAAACTTACTCCCCTTACTGTATTTATGCCTACTACCAAGACACAGATGATGGGGGCTAAGGACTTTGTAAGTAAGACGATATACCCTGCTGGTGCTTTCTCTGTACAGAGTGACAGCGACTATCAGTACATGTTAACCTCACTATCGTTTGCAGAAAAAATAATGTCTAAGACTGCCCAGGTATCAGCCCTAGAAATCAAACTCAATACAGATTCTAACCATGATAAAATCCAAGAACAAATAAAGGCCCTTTTGGGCAAAAATCAAAAAATTCAAAATCGTTACGAACAAGATGCTTCATTTATAAAAGTCATGCAGATAGAGAAGTGGTTCAGTTTTTTGATTACGGGACTTACAATGGTACTCATCGCCTTCAACTTATTAGGTGCCCTCTGGATGATTGTATTGGAAAAGAAAAAAGATATCTCAGTTTTCAAGGCCATGGGTCTCAGAGACAATGATATCAAGAATCTATTTATCAGATTAGGGCTTATGATATGCAGCATAGGCGTTGTGTTGGGTTTTATATTAGCGTTAGGTTTATATTTTCTCCAGAAAAATTTTGGACTGATAGGTGTACCTGATAGCTTCTCTATTGATGCCTACCCTATCAAACTGAAAGCCCTGGATTTTCTTATCGTTACCGCCACTGTTATGTTTATAGGGTGGATAGCTTCATTGCCTCCCGCCTATAGAGCAGCGAAAAGTGAAACGGTATTGAGGGCACAGTAATACCAGTTTAACTTCAGAATGCCCTACTTGTTTTAATAGAATTTGCCCATCTCTGCGTTTTTCGCCTTGAGCTAACAAAATCTCAACCCAATATTTATTTCTCCAATGCGACAATTGCACGACACATAGTCAAATAAGCGCTTCGACTTCAAGGGGAGTAGCTCTAAAGCCCTGTCTATAAAGTGATAAGCTATTACTTAATCAGAAATAGACAACTATGATTATTACTTCTATTCTCGTATTTCTTATAATGAGCTGGATACCTCGCAACAAAAAATCAAAAGATAAGAGCTTAAACAGTGATATGCTTTATGTCAAAACTTATAAGGGTAACTAGTAGTCGGATAATTCAGCCCAAACATACCGACATTGTCGACTAATTGTTATTTTTGACAGTAAATCGAATATCATGCTTGGTAGAAATCTCAAATACCTTCGTCAGAAGAGTCATATATCACAACAGGTACTGGCAGATTTTTTAGAAATTCCCAGATCAACATTAGGTGATTATGAACGCGGAAATACAGAACCCAGTATTTCTATGCTTATCAGAATGTCAGAATATTTTGACACCAAAGTAGATCAACTCATTGCACAAGATCTCAGTCATAGCGAATACGAAATATTAAAGACTCAAGTCATGAAAGTCTTAGCCATTTCTGTAGATGCAGAAAACGAAAGCCATATAGAACTCGTTGACTCCAAAGCAGAGGCCGGATATCTAGACAGTTACCAGAACCCAGAGTACATCCGTGAGCTTCCTAAGATTCACTTTCCCAATATACCCAGAGGTACTTATAGAGGTTTTGAGATACAAGGAGATTCTATGTTACCTATAGAGTCTGGTTCGATCATCATTGCTGCATACATAGAAAACATTGACAGCATAAAAGACGATAAGACATATATCGTTATTACTAAAAAAGATGGTTTAGTTTATAAAAGGGTAGAAAAAAAGTTATCCAACAATCAACTCAAACTCAGTTCTGATAATGATATCTATGAGCCGTTTTCAGTTGCCCTAGAAGAGGTTGACGAGATCTGGCAGTATTATGCACATATAAGTTTCTCTGACACCAAACCAACACTTAACAATGCCATAGAAGCTCAAATTAATGACATTCAAAAAAAGGTAACGGAGATGAGATCTATTATGTCATAATGTAAACTCCTCACAGCATCAACCCTTAATATTGAAAAAGCTACTAAAAGAAATCAGGCAGTGTACTATTTGTTCGTCTGCATTGGCGCATGAGCCAAGACCCGTTCTTGCTGCTGACCCAAAAAGCAAAATAATAATTATCGGCCAAGCACCTGGATCTGTCGTACATAGCACAGGTGTTCCATGGGACGACAAGAGTGGAAATAATTTGAGAAAGTGGATGGATATATCGAAAGAAACCTTCTATGGTACTTCTCTCATTTCTATTATTCCTATGGGTTTCTGTTATCCTGGAAAGGGTAAGTCAGGTGATCTTGCGCCACGTAAAGAATGTGCACCACAATGGCATAATCAACTTCTAAATAAGTTAACAGACGTTCAACTTATTTTATTGATAGGCAAGTATGCACAAGACTATTACTTAGGTAAAAAAGCACAGCGCAATCTTACCTTAACTGTCCAAAACTATGAGGACTACTTACCTGAGTTTTTTGTTTTGCCCCACCCTTCACCTAGAAACAATATCTGGATGAAACGTAACGATTGGTTTGCCGCAGAGATATTACCTCGACTGAAGGGGGAGGTTAAATGCTTGCTAAGTTAGGAATATTATATATCGGATTGTTGTATAACAAATCTTATTCTTGTCTTCCTATATAATAACCCGTTTATCCTTATCATTACCCTGTGAAAAAATCTATAGCAATAATAGGTGGCGGTGCTGCAGGGCTAGCTTGTGCTGCATTTATAGACAAGAGCCAATATGAAGTCACCATATACGAGCGAAATAAAACCACTGGTAGAAAATTTCTTGTCGCAGGAAAAGGTGGTTTCAATCTGACACATTCAGAAGGTGTAGAAAAGTTAATGCATAGGTATAGCCCACCTGGTTTTATGGACACGGCAATTCAGTCATTCGATAATCTTAAGTTAAGAGAGTGGTTAGATACGTTAGGGATTGCGACTTATGTAGGAAGTAGCCACAGGGTTTTTCCTGTAAAAGGAATCAAACCTATAGAAGTGTTGAATGCTATATTAAAAGAACTTGAAAGTCAAAACGTAGCTATTGCGTATCAACATGATTGGATAGGATGGGATGAAGAAGGAAGTTTATTGTTTGACAACGGAATTAAACTACGGCCTGACCATACAATATTTGCTTTAGGTGGCGGCAGCTGGAAGGTAACAGGATCTGATGGTGGTTGGCTAGACCTTTTTAATAAGGCAGGAATTGAAACCCATGATTTTCAACCTTCTAATTGTGCTTACGGTATTTCATGGGAAAGTGATTTCATACAAAAACACCATGGAACACCTTTTAAGAATATTAGCATTACTGCAAATGTAAAAACCATAAAGGGAGAGGTTGTCATTACAGAATTTGGACTAGAAGGAAGTGCTATCTATGCGTTGAGTCCAGAGATACGTTATGCGTTGAAAAACAATAAGATTGCAGAAGTTTTCATTGACATGAAACCTTCTCTGACACTGGATAGAGTTATTTCTAAATTAG